>DASVAM010000292.1:0-7696 GCA_036376375.1 Chitinophagaceae bacterium | reverse complement strand
TTCCAGATCTGCGGAACAACTTCTTTCGGATAATAAATACGACTGACTGAACTCGGTTTACTAAGTTTCCAGTTTGCAAGCTCTTCCTTCCATTCATCCATTGCATCGATTGCCACTGTTTTTTGCGCCATGCTTTTCTTTCCGCCCTTACCTGTTATGCGCAACGTAGTGAGATTATTTTCCAGATCAAAAAGACTCAAATGGGCAAATACAGGGGATATGCCAAGCGCATCGAATTGTTCGAACAAAACAGACAGTACATCATTCAATTCATCTGAATGATACATGGCCATTGCTTTTGCTCTCACCCTTTCCAGTGAAAGCTGTATCTGTGCTTCTCTTGCCTGTGCTTCGGCTTTTTGCAGATCGAGGAAACGGGTATAGGCCTGTTCAAAAACTTTTGCAAAGCGGGGAAATATTTTTTCTTCTTTAAAAGGCTTGAACGATGAAACAAGTAAATAACCATACCTGAATGCTGCTCCATAATCAATTTCCCAGGTTGGTATCGAAGGCAATGGCACGCCCCGTGTCGCTATCCCTTCCCATACGGCCTTAACGGACGGCAGTGCCAGCATCAATTCAAAATGATGTGCGATATAATCTTCTGGAATCTCAATGGAAAATAATTCGACGCCATTTTTCCATTGATCATACCTGTACTGGTGAATATAATCAAGTTCAACCGGTACAAAGAACGGTGCCAACATGCCTGTACCCGGAAGACTATGCCACTGTTCAACCATTTTTTCATGCTTATCGCAGAGCACAATGCCAAACGAAAATAAATCTCCTCCCAATATCCTCATTTGATCAAACATTACGGTGGCTACATTAGCAAGGTCTTCACTCGAACGCATACCCATCGTATGAGAACGGATTTTTTCCAGGGCCGTTTCTATCTGCGCCTCTCTTGCCTGCGCTTCTGCTTTCTGCAGATCAAGAAAGCGGGTATAGGTCTGCTGGAATACTTTTCCAAACCTCAGCATGATTGCATTCTCTTCATCTGTATATGGAATACCCGAAAAATTCTCGATGTATAGGGAAACATTGTCTTGTAATACAGTTGTTGCCGCAAGAGCGGGACAGTTTAAATAAAATTGTTTTGACTCTTCCGGTATGCCCGGAACATAAGACAGTAACTCCTGGTAAAATTTATTTTTTTCCTCAAAATTCAAATAAGTGGTAAATAGATCTTTTCCCTTTTCTTTTGCCTCATTAAATTGACTGGCCCAAACTGATTCAAAATAGGGATGTGTGATTTTCGAAGGGATCTCATTTTTATCGGCAATCCAAAAATGCCAATCACCTTGTGGTTTGTAATCCACTACAAACCCTGCGTGTTCAGCGTTAATGTTCAGGTTAACGACTTGCTCAAATACAATTTGAATTACCTCTTTAAGCTCTTCACTTTTTTGCATTCCCATTGAACATGATCTCACTCTTTCCAATGCTGCTTCAATCTGCGCTTCCCGGGCCTGGATTTCAGCTTGCTTTAAGTCGAGGAAACGCGTATAGGCTCTTTCAAACTCTATTGCAAAGCGGCATTGTATCTTTTTTTCTTCACCAGTTGCCGGTTTGGAAATACAGATGCCAAATGATCCATACTTCATCATGGCATCGTAATAAAAAACTCCATCAGGAAATGTTTCCTTTACCATTACTCTCTTCGCTTCTCCTCCAGCATCGTTAGCAATACGTTGAAAAGTATCAAGCCAGGCCTGTACATCATTCGGGGGAACGAAATTGTCGTGTATCCTGACTCCGCCGCGCCAGGCGATAAGACAGTCATTAAAATAGTTTTCAGCTTCCGCAATGGTATAAGATGTAAAACTTGTCTTGTAATCAGGCCACGTGATCCAGAAAACGTTTTCATTTTTTGCCTCATCTATCAACCAGAAATAAGAGAATTGCCAATCGATAGCCAGTTTCCGTAATTGCTCTCCAAACACCAGCGATGTTTCATCGAGATCTTTTGAATTGTTCATCGCCATCACTTTTGCTCTCACTCTTTCCAGCGCTGCTTCTATTTGTGCTTCTCTCGCCTGGGCTTCTGCTTTTTGGAGATCAAGATACCGGGTGTAGGCTTGCTCGAATACTTTTCCAAATCGCTTAATGATCGTATTCTGTTCTTCAGTGTAGGGAACACCATCTACGATACCGACCGTCAGTTCGACATTGTTTTTCAGGAAAGCAACAGATATGTGATAATTCAAGGATTTTAATCTTATTTGCTTTAACTCCTCCGGGCTATGACTTAAAATCGTATTGCTGAACATGTGCTGATACCATGAATGGGTCTCTTTTTCATCCATTGAATAACTTAAGAATTCTTCACCATTCTGAAGGGCTTTATCCAGGCGATGAAGAAAATTAAGATCAAAAAGAGGAACGAAAAATTTTACCGGTTCCTGGAGTCCATGGGTTTTAAGCCAAAGGGTAAAGCCTTTATCGGGAATGTAATCAGTTACGATGGTCGTCGAAGTATACGGAAGTTCTAACTTATTCAACTCTACGCCAACCAGGTCAATGATCTTCAGCAGTTCCCCGCTTTTATGCATGGCGATGGTTCTGCTTCTCACCCGCTCCAACGCCGCCTCGATCTTTGCTTCTCTTGCCTGTGCTTCCGCTTTTTGCAAATCAATAAAACGCCGATACGCCATGTCAAATACCGCTGCAGACCTCCGCTGTAATGACCTGACATCATCAGTGGGTGACTGATATGACACGGTAAGCAATGTACCTCCTGCAAAAGACGTGAAATGATAAAATACTTTTTCGGGAACTCCGTTTCCCATATAGTTGATCACCTGGGGATCCGATTTGATCAGTACGCCGAAAAATTCATGAAGCTTTTCACCCGCGGCAGAAAGCGTAAATTCCTTTTCACCGCTTTTATAATGTTGGATCATCTCACGGGTTAGCTCACTTGAATCTATTGCAAATGATGAAGTGCTCGTTACAATTTCCTCGCCGGAAAATCCGGGTGGACGGTAGGCATTCCAATTGGAGATGATGCCTGAGTTCTCATCAACAATGCTCAACACGCAGGTTTCCAGTTCTGGCTGTCCCAATAATCCCATTTGCTCACGCAGGATATTTGCTACGAATATCAATTCATGTGAGCTGTGCATCGCCATGGCCCTTGCACGGATCCTTTCCAGCGCCGCTTCTATCTGTGCTTCTTTTGCCTGCGCTTCGGCTTTTTGAAGATCAAGAAAACGTGTATACGATTGTTCAAACGCATATCCAAATCGTTTAAGAATTTTATTCTCTTCATCAGTATATGGTACGAGATCCAAGTTCATAAGGTTGAGCCTTACTTTATCAAGCAACACTATGGAAGATGCCATACCGCCGGATTCAAACACTCTCCGTTTTCCTTCCTCCGATATATGACTTAAAAGAGAATTCTCAAATAAATTTTTAAAATAAATATTCTTTTCTTCAAAGTTTAGCGTGTAGGTGGCAAAGTCAGATCCTTTTTCAACGGCCGCATTAACTACATCAAAAAATTTTTGCCCCACCTGGGATACATATATCTTAAAAGGAAAAGATTCACCCGGTGATGCCAGCCACATTGTATAACCCTTGTCACTATAATCAGTAACAAAGTTGGCTGCGTGAAAATGAATGCCCAGTGCCAGTAATTGTTCTTGTATGACATTAATGACATTTATCAAATCGTCACTATGACGCATGCCCATACTTGCCGCTCTTACTCTTTCCAGCGAGCCCTCGATCTTCAATTCAGCATTTGCTCTTTCAATACGTTCATTCAACTGGGTGAGCTCATTATTTCGCTGACTGATCGTTTCTGCTTTATGAGAGATCTCGAGATTGGCAACTTTTTGAGCAATTGCATTTTTATGAAACTCTTTTTCCAGTTGCGTATAAAGGTCAAGGTTCTTTAATGCTTCTTTGAAATCTTCTCCTGTTTTATAATACTCGTATAAATGAAATCTTGTTTTGCTTAAAAGATCCAGCGCTTTTATTTCTTCGGCGATCTTTAGTGCATCGTTGAGCCAGGCCAGAATGAGTTGACTTTTTTCCGGTTCCCTCTTGTGAAGATCGGATAGAAATAAAAATATTTCGGCTTCTCCCCTTTTATCACCACTTGCTTTTCTTATTTCTAAACTGTCATGTGAGAATTTAGCAGCCTGAACGGTGTCGTTCTTTTGTTTATAAATTTCTGCAAGGTGAAGCAGGGCATTTGCTTGTCCCTTTTTATCATCCGTACCTGTACTGATTTCAAGACTTTGGCTGCAATACTTTATTGCTTCATCATAATTCTCTAGTTTGAGATAGGTGAAACCGATATTATCCAAACTTCCGGCTTCACCCCATTTATCACCGGACTGCTGCCGGACAACAAGCCCCTGCTTATAATACTCCAATGCCTGCTCATACCTGGCGTCGTCAAAGTAGATAGAACCGATAACATTTATTGAGTAAGCCTCATAAAGCAAATTATTCATTTCCCTATTGAGAGAAATACTTTTGTATAGATGGTCCAGGGCTCTTTCGTAATCTCCCAAATGTTTATAAGTAACTCCCAGCTGGTAATGATTAGTAGCCAAATTCTCCAAAAAGCCAGATTGCTCACTTAAAGAAAGAGCTTTATACAGCAGATTTAGTGAGCTGGCGAGATCACCCTGGTTACGGCTAATGAACCCCATATACTCAATCACATTTGACTGCCCGTCAAGATCATTCAGTGATTCAAAAAGCGTGAGTGATTCCCTTAAAACATTGAGCGCCTCGTCATTTCTGGAAAGCCGCCCATAACAGAACCCAAGCGATCGTGTTCCCTCTGCGATTCCTTTTATATAATTAATACCCCTTGCCAGGTCAAGCGCCTCTTTACATAATGACAAAGCTTTGGGTGAATCCTGAACACGGATATTCCATGCCTGGTAATTGAGATCGTCAATTTTCTCTTTCAGCATCTCTATGGCCGCGGTATCTTGCATAAAATTTCCGGGAAACCTTTGCAGTTTGTCTTGTTTTCCTAATCTTTAATAGCTGAAATTAATGATTTATTAAACACCTATAAAATAAGCCACTATGAACGCGAAAAACGCTGAATTACAGGCCATCACCGATACAGTGAACCTTTATGTGGAGGGTCTTCATACAGGTAATCCTGAGGTATTGAAAAAAGCTTTTCACCCAAAGACAATGATGTATGGCGTGAGTTCAAAAGCGATAACAATCGTTGAGATTGAAGGATTGTATGGTTTTGTTTCAGCGAACGAACCACCTTCTAAAACAGGCGAACCCCACCAGTGCTTTATCACGTCAATTCAATATGATGGCAATGCGGCATCTGTTGAGATGGTAGAAGAGTCTGCATTTGGCAGTAACTATACAAACTATTTTCAGCTGCTGAAAATTGATGGCAAATGGATGATCGTAAGCAAATGTTATAATACGGTATCCAAAACATAAATGACTCATCATTTCATATAAGATTCCCGGGAAATACGCTCGGAGCCTTTAAATGCGATATAATGGAATTGCTGCAAAATCCTTGTCTCTAAAGCCTGGAAATAAGTTTCCGAGATTTTTTTCAATTGTTCTTTAGTGCGCATGGTGGTTTGATTTGCTTCTTAAACATAAAAAAGAAACAGTTCCATGAAATACCAAACTTCTGGTATAAGTCAGCGGCCATGTAAAGGATGAACAGCTTCTAATTGCAGAACTTCTACAGCTTTGTTATAAAATTCCATTGCCCGTTTTGGAGACTTGCCGATACAGACAACTCCTAATTTCCCAAACTGGGATAAAGCTCCAATCAGATGAAATAAAACACCTTCCTGCGATGTTCCGTCATAATGAAGACTATGCAGCATTGCTATATCGATCAGGTCGTGCGGAGTAAGACCATGGAATTGCTCGCTTCTAAGGTTATCGGAACAGAAATAGTATCTCACCTGTCCATTAGCAGTATAATACAAGCCATCATCTGCATTATAATTACCGTCTGTTAAAAATTGAAGCGATACATAAGGATGTGTTGTACCGCCTTTGCGCAAATTGATTTCGATCGGGTAATGCGTCCAGCCCTGCCCCACTGATTCATTCTGGCGCGAATCATCACCGCGGGCCTTTTTTTCTTTTACCGAGATAAAATCTATTGCAAATCGTCCTAACACACCCTTGTCCCGAAGCATTTCTGCTACTCTTTTTCCCATGTTTCCGATTTCAACCGCATATTCTTTGGCCGCGGGAAAATGAGCACCGATATAGACTTGCCCGCTTTCTCCGCCCAGCTCCTGGTCGTGTGTTGAAAGAACTTCGCAGGTGCCATCAGGCATGATCCGGCATTGCACGGAAGGCGATTCCTTGTGCCTGCCTTCAACAAATGCTTCGACGATGCCGCCCATCTCTTTATACTTTTCCATAAACACGTTGTAAGAAAGATCGTCAGAAACGATTTTGAAATTCTGCCGGAGATTTTCCCTGACCCATTTGCTATCAATGTTTTTTCCTGATCCGCTAAAAGAAAATATTGCATTGCCATCGCCGGAGAAGCCGTCATTTATTTTCACAACCGCCTTCCTTATCCCAGGATCATTTTTTTTCAATGCTGTGAGCGCTTCAACAATTTCTTCTGTCGTATGAAGATCCTCAAAACCGAAAGGAACGTCCAGTCCGCATTCACGGAATATTTTCCGGCCATTACTTTTGTTACCCAGCTCAAACAGATCGGGATCACAACCAAAGATCGGAACCTGCAATTGTACCGAAAGCGTCCTTTCTAATGACGTCACATTAAAACAGGCCATGTGTGCTTCATGATCCGGCAGGATGGCCTGTCGAATACGCTCAACAAGCCTCGGCCGTTCTAATATTTTTTGTGTAAGCGGTTTCGAAGAAGAGTCATTACAACTGAGCAGCGTAAGTCTGCGCATGGCATGATAACCGGTAACACCCGGCAATGAATGCAAATAATAATCTATTATGACGGGATCAATCGTTTCACTTGTTACATAAATTACATTCGTACGGGGCATACGCAATAGCAAAAGCATACAAAGCAATCTCTCCTCGTAATGATTGATGCCACTGATCTTAGACAGGATTTCCTGGTCCATAGAAAGTGACGGAATTACCACTACCGTACAAGGTGCTTGCCGGTCTGAAAAGACCATATCGAAATGGCTACGTAGTTTAGCCTGGAGCTTTCTGAAAATCTGCCTTTCTTCTTTTGATCCCGGTTCGGGATATTTTGAATGCCCATTGCCACTCACAAGGTTTCTTATCTTTTTGACAGCAGACTTTTGCATAATTACTTTTCAATTAAGAATTTCAGGATTGAAAAAACCAAGACTAAGCTTCTTGCCCCATCCAGATGGCACCACCAATGCTGTTTCGTTTTGCACCGGTTGTTGAAGATAAAAAATTATACTCTTCCCGCCACCGAAGAATACCCATAAAAGCGATACAGATCGCTTTACTAACATCATTTATTTCGGCATTCAATCCTAATTTTTCCGCTGTTGTGTCGTAAAACTCACCATTGCCACCAAGTTCTTTGTCGAGTGATGAAAGATCTGTAATGACAGGCAACCCAGTGACAGCCGCAATAGCAGGCCCGCTAAATAATAAACCTGCTGATTCCGCATGAACAGTGATCATGGCAACCCTGAACGGAAGATCATTTTCTTCAATAAATTTACCGATCAGCGAAACA
>DASVAM010000403.1:0-8671 GCA_036376375.1 Chitinophagaceae bacterium | reverse complement strand
CTTTATTTAATTGATCCACTAAATAAACAGTCAGCTCTGGCGAAGTGGCTTCATTATGCATATGCATGAAGAAATAAACTTCCTGTATCCCGTTATCCAGCCAATATTTTATTCGTCGCACCCAGGCATCACATCTTGTATAATCGGTTTCATGCAAACTATTGCCTACATAGCGGATAAATGTTTTAGGAATTGTCAAATGCATATGAGCACAATCTCTTCGTCCGGCAGTGTCTGTAATTACTGCTCCAATATTATTGTCCCGCAAGAATTCAAACAACTCCTCTCTAATACTTTCTTTACTAAACCACGCAGGATGGCGAACTTCCAGGAAAAACTGCACGTCTTTTGGCAATGAGGACATGAATTTAAATAAGTCGGCTTTCCTGTTGGGAGAAAATGTGTCGCCTACCTGGACGAGGATGGGCCCAAGATGTCCTTCAAAAGCCAGTACGCCGCGAAGAAATTCCCTTGTCAAAAATTCTTTCCCTCTCAATGTTCCGCGATGTGTGATCCCCTGGTACATCTTGGGACAAAAAAGAAAATCTTTACCTTTTGCCTTGTCCCTCCATCTACTTATCCCCGAAGCTCCGATTATTTTATAATGCGTTGCATTTAGCTCAATACAATTATAATGCTCAACGTAGTGCTGCAGGAAATTTCGCTCTCTCGTTTTTGGGGGATAAATTTTTCCGATCCATTCCAATGTTCCCCATTTAGCGCAACCAACATATACTTTGGCATTATGTCTCTTCTTTCCCTCCAATATTCTTTTATTAGGTCCCGGTTCACCGGGAAGATCAAAGTCAATATTCTGTAATTCACTTTCCTGCACTCTCCCAAATTCCATAATAAGATTTTAAGGTTGATTTTTAAGTTGAACTTTAGATTTGCCGGAATGATCATTCGGCTATCCTGCCAAATTATTCTACCAAAAAAGTAGTAAATGCAGACACAGGATCACCGTTTTTGTTTATCCCCTGCAATACTGCGATATATTTACCCGCCCTGTCAGAAGAATAAAACTGGAGACTTGCTTTACCTTCCGCATCTGTATTTATATCCGGCGACCATAACAAAGTATTCCTGAAGTCGGGTATTCTTTTCTCCAGTTGTTCTTTTGTTTCATATATAGGTGAATAAAACTCTCTATGCAGTTGCAACCCGTTATAATCTATAGCAACTAATTTCGGATCAAGTTCAAATCCATCAAAATTGCCCTCATAGGTCGTAAAACTGACAACACCATTGAATGTGCATGGGCCGATTATATATTGGTTTGAGATAACATCCAGTTTTTTTACTTTCAACGGATTATAAGTAAGTATCTTGTCAGGATCCGAAAGTGCTACTCCATCCAGCAATACAAACAAGCGGCCACGATAAAAATCGCGAGCATACGTGCTAAACAATTTTAAAATTAGATTTCCGTTTCTTACACCTACATTTATCTGTGTAACATATTCCCTCAATACTTCTTCCATTGTTGTGAACCTTTTATAGTCATCAAGCTTGTATTCAGTTTCGGGCAGGCCATAAAAAGGTAGTGAATCAATTATAAGAGGCTCTTTGAAATTTCTTATACTATCACCCGAGTAAATATTCTGTACCTGCATGTCAATACTCCTTTGAATAAGAAATGCTTTTAGACCTTCATTTAACCGGTAACTAGTATATTTTCTTCCTGAGGCCCCATCAGCAAATGGGTTTAAAATTTCAACTTTATATAAAGAATCTGTTTCTATACCTGGCCGGGAAATTACTTGCCGGTTTCCATAAAAATTTTTTACTTCAAAATACACCGACCCATGACTGTCACTTGCAGCAACATAAAAGCCAAAAGGATTTCCTGTTATAGATAAATAGGTATGAACATTTGCTGCTGGCTGATCATTACGAATATCTGTCACCCGGCCTTTTACCAGCTGCCCGTTAATTTCAGGAAGATATTTTACGAAAGAATCGTTGCCTTTCAGGATGTCATCCCATTTGAACCTGCGCCACCCATGCGTAAGCATCAGGTTATCGGCAGCTTTAGTTGCATTCGCGTCATTAGAAAAATAATACCCGGGCGACTCAACATTGTTTGGCAGGTCGGAGGTAAGCCACATATATTCAGCAATGGTCGCATCTCCTGTCAATTGCAGCTCATCAATTTTAAAAACTGAAGCTGACAAGTTGATTGAAGAATTCGCTTCAGTATCCTTTTGTGCACTTACAGTTAAGCTTATTTTTTTACGGCTATTATAAATGTTTTGATCGCTTTTCACAGTTACTGAAATTCCAGATGAGGGTTTCACAAAAAAAAGTCTCTCGCACACCGGTTGATCATTTCCATTAAAAAGGGTAAAATGTACAACGCCAGTACCAATTCTATTTTTGTCAATGATCAACTCGCCATTATAATTATTGTTTGTTACCTGTATCTTTTCTGCCACTCTCAATACTTGTCTTGTATGCACAGCAAGCAACAATTGCTCCGTAGTATTACCCGCTTCAGAATTATTCTTCCGTTGTATATTAATTATTATCTGGCCCCTGTCATTTTCTGATAATTGCATTACATATCCATTGTCAAATGCCTCAGGCATTGCTTTGGTGAGCTGTATTCCACCAGGAAAAACGACAATTGCCTTGTATGTATTACCCTTTAGAGGTTTAAAATTGAAATGCCCTATTCCAAATTTCATTGGAGAAAATGATTCTACTGTGTCGCCATTTTTGTCAAGTATATATCCACGGCAATTATTTATTCCACCTCTCGTATCTGTTACGGTAAATCCGACTTTGCTTTGAATATCGTTTACAAGATTCCCCCCTTCAGGAAAAAAATTAACTACTGGAGTATTAATTGTATCTGTTACAACCAATGCCTCTGAAGTATTGATTGTATTTACTATTGTAATCCTTTTTTCAAAAAAATAAGCGGCATCAAAGTTTTTCATCCAGTTGGTATATGACCTGATCGTATAGCTGCCTGTACTTAGTGATGTGGGCAAATAAAAGGAGCCATTGGACTCTCCGGGTAAAAGAGAAACAGTTGCCTGCAAAACTGGATCATTTTTTTCATTTATTATTTCTACATATGCAATCCTACTCAATGCACCAGGTTTATGAAAAGCTCCATCAACATAATAAATCTTAAACCACAATACTTCGCCCGAAATGTAAAACTCGCGGTCCGTATGCAGAAACAATTTTTCCTGGTATGCTTTCCCACTGTAAGCCCTTAGTTTATCAACAGCAGATCCATTGTTGACCTGCTGTGAAAAAATACTATTGCTTACAAAGAGAGAAACAATGAAAATCACAAATCCCATTAAAAAACAGCTGTGTCTGTGCATAAAGTTGAAAGTCTTAACTACCAAAATAACGGCTTTATGTTTGTTGCTCCTCTTGAAGTACAATCCACACAAAACGGTGTTGAAAATAAATATCGATTAATTGGAGCATCTAAGTAAGTAATTGGCACTAACCCGCCTCCAACAGCGGCAATAATACTGTCCCGGTGATTTGCAATACTGTCTTCCCTGCAAAATAATCCTTTGTGCCATGGTGCAACTTCCCCATTGGAAATAAAAATTCTTTTTTCAGTAACGCCTGAAGCTGTAACAAATCCGATCACCGGTTCATCAGGTTGTGTTAAACACTTAATGTTTCCTTTCAATTCTGATGGCTGCGGCCCAAACAATGAACCAATATTTTCAGTATTCTTTTTGAGGATTTCAAAAAAATTATATCCATTCTTTTCCAATGCATATTGCTTTGCTATAATACTGTAACGAAATAATAATTTTTCATCATTAACAGGGATAAATTGAATGGGCGCCTTGCTGATGATGCCTGATTGCAATTGTGTTGAATTAGCAAGCAGGATATTTGTTGATGGTGAGGTCTTCCAACAATCTCTAATGTTTTCACCAGGAAAAATACGACTTCTTAAATTGCCGTTTACAAATATTAAATTTGAATTGTAGTACGAATGTATCTCCCAGGTTTCTATAAAATCCCAACGAAAATATTTTAGAACATTCGCAGGATCATTTGTATTCACATAAATCTGGACTCCATCATTTGTTCTTTCCCAATTTATACTATCCAATGGCGGATTGTACAATGCTTTCACGTAATCTGACAGGTATTCTTTCCCCAAACTCGTTCTTATCCTTAGCCGGTATTCATTGTTAATTACCATGTTCAGATTGGATGAAAAATAATTTCCGTTGCCGGTAAAATTTAAAGTCTGGATCGTATTGTCTCTTCCTTCTACAAATACTGCTGCATTATTTTCTACTTGAATTGGAGATGTGTTGTCAATCTTAGTAGTTCTTGAAAGTCGTACAGTTGTAGGGCCTCCTCCGGCATCCAGGTTAGCCTCCACCACCAGCAACTGATCTTGCAATGACTCGGCCGGTGGAAAATATTGCTCCTTGCAACTCACACAGGAAATCATAATCATTGCTATTGAAACAAATAATTTTTTCATTTTAAAACCTGATATTAAAGTTTATAAATGGTATGGCACTGCCGAAAATTGAAAGCTTATAACCGTTTACTCTTCCACCTTCTGAAATAAAATATACAGAATAAGGATTTTTTCTTCCAAGCATATTATAAACACCCATGGTCCAGGAGTTGTGCGTCCGCTGGTTCACTTTATGGTTACCATCAATATTCATCGCGAAATCCATCCGGAAATAATCCGGAATACGGTAAGTGTTCCTGTCTGCATATAATACTCTTTGGGAACCAGCATAAAAATAACGGCCAACAGGAAGTGTAATTGGTCGTCCGGTACTATAAGTTGCATTCAGTGAAATGCTGAAGCGGTGATTAACACGAAAGTTACCCATCAGTGTTACATCATGTGGTTTATCATAATTTGCAGGATAGTATTCCCCTTTGTTTATCGTTACACCTTGCGTGGTATCATAGGCTTTCAGCAATATCCTCGAATAGGTATAGCTAATCCAGCCATTCAGTTTACCCCCTGGTTTTTTTACGAATACTTCCACACCATATGCTTTTCCTTTAGTATTAATAACATCCGTTTCTACATGATGATTCAAGAACAAGGTAGCCCCCGGTTTGTAATCCAGGTAATCTCTCATTCTTTTGTAATAAACTTCCAGTGAAGTTTCGATGGTATTAGATTTGAAATTTTTATACATGCCTATTGAAACCTGTTGTCCTTCCTGGGGTTTGATATTCTGATCACTGAGCTTCCAGATATCAGTAGGTGCAATAATAGCTGTGTTGGATAATAAATGAATATACTGGTGCATCGTATTAAGTGATGCTTTTACAGAAAATGTTGAAGTAAAAGCATACCGTGCAGAAAATCTTAATTCCGGCCCACGATACGTTATTATATTTTCCCCTTTCTTATACTCCACGATCCCCGTCTGATTCGCTTCGGTTACAGGCGCCTTCGGAATGTACGTATTTACCTGCTGAGGTCCCAGGTAATTATACAATGCAAAACGCAACCCGGTACTGACTGATAATTTAGAGCCCGGTGAATAACGGTGTGTAAAATAAATTCCGCTTTCACGAGCCTGCTCTACCTCCACTTCTTCAGGATTTACAACTGATTCTGTGCCCAAAGGATTATAATATCCGGGATTGAGCTTATACCGTAAAGAGCTTACACCGAAATTAAACGCATGATTGGCATTTATATAATAATCAAAATCTGCTTTCAGGTTTAGCTGACCAATATCAAAGCCCAGCTTAAATGCATTCACTTTATTTTTATCGCTTTCAACACTATACATATACTGATCATAACCAACAATAAAAACACCCCTGAACCTGTTTGTGAAATTATGCTTCCATTTTATGTTTGCATTCCTATTACTATACCGATAGGCCGTATCATTGCCCAGTGAAAATTTATCCCTGCTGAAATAAGTTGTCAGGTAAAGACTGTTGTTGCTGTCGATCGCATGGCTGATTGAAAAATCAAGATCCTGGAACGAGGCCTTACTATCTTTGAATTCATCAGGCAACAGGTTCATTAACCAGTTAGCATAAGTAGTGCGGCCACCGAAAATAAAAGATGTCTTATTTTTTATCAGCGGTCCTTCAAGATGAAGCCGACTGGTAACCGGACCTATACCGGCAGATCCGGTTATATTTTTTTTATTCCCCTCACGGCTGGTGATATCAAGCACAGATGATAACCTTCCGCCATAATTGGCCGGAATGCTGCTTTTAAACAATTCAATATCTTTTACTACTTCAGGATTAAATGCAGAAAACAATCCAAAGAAATGCGAGGGGTTATAGATCGTTGCATCATTAAAAAGTATCAGGTTTTGATCTGCCGAACCGCCTCTCACATTAAACCCGGTGCTTGCTTCGCCAACTGTTTTTACACCCGGTAAACTTGTGATGACTCTCAGTATATCTGTTTCTCCAAAAACTGTTGGTACATTTTTAATGCTTGTAATTGATAATTTTTCCACCCCCATCTGTACATTTCTTACATTCGATGATTTGCGTGAGGATATTACCACTTCTTTTAAAACCCTTATTTCCTCATCTACATCCACATCCAGTTTTCCTTCTGAATAAACTACCAGTTGCAGCCTTGTATCTTTCATCCCTGAATACTGCACATTTAACGTACGGTTGCCGGTTGGAACAGTTAGTGAATAATGTCCATACTGGTCACTTATAGTTGCATTTAGACTATCAATATATACAGAGGCATTTGCCAATGGTTCTTTTGATTTCGAATTTCGTATATATCCCGTTAAAATTACATGACCACTGCTTTGTGCTGACTTTCGGCCTATCTCATACAATTTTCCTGCTCTTGCTTTTGTTACCCTTTTTGATTCAATGTCAAAAGCCGGGATTGAATCCGGAGAAATAATATTTTTATTGATCAACTTATCCTCTTTATAAAAAAGCCCTGGAGGTAATTCAGTGACTATAGAAAGTCTCCTGGTAATAAAAATACTCTTACTACTGCTGTCAATTGAAAAAAGTATATCAGTCGCCTTAAACGCCTCCTGCAACACTTCTGGCAGAGTTTTGCCCTGCACGCTTAGGTTTATTACAAAAGAATCAAGCTGAGCAGGGTTATAATAAAATTTATAGGAAATTTTTTTTTCTAACCTGCTAAAAAAATCTGTTGGGGAGACATTTTCAAAACTGTCATCAATCTTTATTTTATGAGCCTCCTGTGATTCCACAGTTAAACTCATTAACAATAAACCTAACAAATAAAGCAACCGGGGATATCTCATGATTTTTTTTCCGGGGGGTTGTTATAAAATTCTGTGACAGCAACAATTGTTCTTTCTTTGTTCCTCCGAAATTTCAGTTTTTTAGTTCTCATGAATTCCTGAATTCCCTTTTTCTGATCCTTTAGAATACTTAGTAAATCATTCTTGTTATTAATGAGGTAAGAATGACTATCCTTTAAAATATAATATCTCTTTTGCTGTTCAAACTCATAGTGGACTTTAATATCTCTAATTGTTTCTTTTATTATTTTAGTTGTCTTGCAAATTGCAGTGGCACGGCCTCTTACCAATTCCTGATAATAACCTGTTGGGAGGGATGTGACAATATCATTCATTTCATCCTCGTAAAAAAAATTTAACCCTGAAAATGAAAACTTTTTTACCCTGGGACTAAAAAGTAATAATGGCAGACTTGTTTGTTCATCTGCTTTGACGACAAGCTGATCTGTGACCACATCATAATTCATTAAGATATTTTCATAAACAATATCTTCATAAATAACGGTCCCCCTTTGAAAGCTATCAATTAAAAAGTAAGCGTTTCCTTCTATATAAGATGGGTATAAGTGATGAAGCAGGCCGTTGTATATAGATGATTGATTTCCCCTTTTTTGGTTATAATAAAGTTTTGCAAAGTCTACGGCACCCGGTACCATCGCGGAGTCATTATAATATTGCTGAGCAGGCAGGTACTGAATCATTAAAACCCCAAAAGCAGTCAGTACATTTTTCCGCATCATACTAAGATAATCATTAATCCAATTTATTAATTAATCTTCATATCCATAATATAACTACTAACTAAAAAATGTTTATTGGTATTTTTTAACGAGGTCAAATAAAATCTTTTTATCAGCATCATTGATCATCCTGGTGGTATCCTGCGGCACAAAATGAATCTTGTATGATTGAATCGCTATTTCGGGCCTTGCAATATTGTATCCAATGATCCGTAAAGCCTGCATTGCATTAAAATCAACAGGTACTTCAACATTGGTCGTATCAAACCAAAATCCAAAACCTTTTTCTGCAAGTGGTTGCCAGGAAAAATAACGGCTTGGATCAACTTTACGGCCCGGTGCCCAATCCATGTGACCAATAAAATTTGCCTGCGGAATATTATAAGCTCTTTTCAACCTGCCGAGCAGCTCAAGCAAACTGGTCATTTGCACTTCAGTGAAAGGTTCGCTCCCATTATTGTCGATTTCGATGCCGATACTGCCGCTATTCATATCGGAAATATTACCCCACTTACCTAAGCCGGCATGATGTGCCCGTAACAGGTCATTGAGCATGTGATGAACTATACCATCACGGCAAATCACATAATGTGCACTGACAGCGGTCCTTGGCAAAGTAAATGTTCGCAAAGTCGAATCGCAGCTGTTTTGCGCAGTATGATGTATAACAAC
>DASVAM010000251.1:0-3829 GCA_036376375.1 Chitinophagaceae bacterium | reverse complement strand
AGTGGTGAGCTTTCTCCATTTCATCTATTCGCTTTGTTGATCCATCCGGTAATTGAATAGTCGGATAACTATTTTCAATTCCTGTAGCGAACATGAATTTATTTCCCGGCATATGAATGACTTTTAAACGGTTCTATGTTCGAAAAATCGTTCCAAAGCATTGTCCAACACCGGCAATTTTATTCCTTTATCACTTTTCAATGCACTATATAATGGTCGTTGGGCCTTCCACCCCATCTCCTCCAGGTTTTTAAACAATAAATTATTTTTTTTGTATCCGGCGCGATCGGCAATAGCACAGGCGAAATCGGCCCAGCTTAACATTCCTTCATTACTCAGATGCCAGATGCCTTCCTCTTCATCTATAAAAAGATCCATTGCTGTATTGGCAAGATCGGGCACATAGGTGGGGGAAACGATCACGTCTTTCACCACTGAATATGATCTTTCATGTGCAAGAGAATTTAGAATATCGAAAGCGAAGTTGTATCTGTCCCAGGGTCCGAAAAAAGCACTACTGCGAATGATCAATGACCCGGGGTTAGCTTTTAACACTACTTGCTCTCCATTCACCTTACTTATTCCATAAATATTTAGCGGCCTGGCAATGTCCGTTTCATTGTATGGAGTTTTTTTAGCCCCATCGAAGACCAGGTCCGATGAAAACGTCATAAAACGAATGCCCCTGATGTTACATGTGTTTGCCAATATGCCGGGCGCTATTGTATTCACAGCAAAACACTCATTATAATTGGATTCGGCATCATCTACTTTTACGTAACCCGCCGTATTTATAACTCCCCATGGTCTATACCCGTCTATTACCGCTCTTACCTCCCTTTCATTTGAAATATCGAGGTCCTTTCTTTCTAAAGCGACATAGGGAACAGACCTATGTTCGCATATTTTCATAAATGCCTTTCCTAAAGTGCCGTTTTTTCCGATGATCAAAAGTCGATTCTCCTTTTTCGAATTCATGATCTGATCCATATTCCTGTTTTTATTCCACCATCCCTTAACATCGAGTAATGGATGGTGATAGGCGCCGGACTCAGCAATTGCTTTTACTATTTTAGCAAGCGCTGTTTTACGAATTTGGTTATTCGCAATATCAAATGCGCCAGATTCATAATAATTATTTGTACACGTAAGTAGACTGTTCCAGTCAAAAGCGCCAAGCAAAGACCAAACCGCAACAGCGATAATATTCACACCTTGCTTTTTTAAATGGCAGCAATCATCCCATGTCTCTTTGAACCAGCGCAACTGTTCTTCCCGGGTACAGCTTAAATGATTCTCCGTGATCGCAATGGGTATATTGTATCTCTCCCAGGCTTCTTTTAAAAGGATACGCAAACCCGAAAGCTCTTTGACCCGAACCGCCTCAACATCCGCGTATTCATGTATGTGATTACCCCCATGTGTCAAACGATGATAGTTCTCAATGTGTTCATCTAAATACCTTTCCGAAGTAACATAGTAGTTAAAGCCAACAATATCCGGCGCACAGGGTTTCTCCAGGAAGAATTCAAGCTCACCTGTTTCTACACCCATTGAAATGAGATAGTTCCAAAAGAAATGCTGCTCATCCACATAACCGCATAACAGGTCATAGGTAAGCCAGCGTCTTTTATTTTCAAAATCTGCCTGGTAGGAAAGTAATTCAGTACTGTGCGTTTTAGAAAGATCTTCTGTTTGTACCAACTTCGCCTTGGGATTGATTTGCCTGATGGCCTCCATGCTCAATACAACTCCTTTTAATTGATTGATTAGCATTTTAAAGAACGTCAATTCATTTTTAATGTGAGGATACCAGAATCCATACAGTCCGCTGAACCTTGCGGTAGTTAATGGCTCATTGACCGGTGTATAGTACTCGATCCACGGAAATTTTTTAGCGACTGTTTTCGCATATGAAGCGAGTTTGTATGGAAAGTCAGGATCGGTAAGATCCGTGAATGCGGGGCCACTTCCATGATGAACTAATCCTGCAATTGGCTTTATATGTTTCTTCCGGATCGATGCAAGTTGCTTTTCTGCCCAACTCCAGTCGATCAACGTATTTTCGGCAGGCTGATGGAATTCCCATAACAAGGGATACCGGAGTTTTTTTATTCCAAGTTCTGCGAACCGTTCTATATCTCCCTGTCTTGTATAATGACCGCAATACGAAAGCTGGTCACGAAAAACATCCCGTACCCTATTGATCGTACACTCAATGCCTCCCCAAACTTCAGGATTGTAAGACCGGCCGTTGATGTCCATTAATTTGTGTTCCATTTCCATGCTCTTTCGAACCAATGATTTTTTTGAATAACGTCAGAGATTGTGCCACTACCTGATCCATATTATAATATTTATACGTTGCCAGTCTTCCAACAAAATGCACATGCGTCAATTCATCCGCTAATGCATGGTATTTTTTATACAATTCGGCATTTTCCGGACGAGGCACCGGGTAGTATGGATCACCTTCCGCTTTTGGATATTCATATACCATGGTCGTTTTTGGGTGTTTCTGTCCAGTCAGGTATTTGAATTCGGTCACTCTTGTATAAGGATGTTCATTGGGATAATTTACAGTGCCGGTCGGCTGAAAACATTCTGTCTCCATCGTTTCAAACTTGAATTCAAGAGAACGATAAGGCAGTTTTCCATAACAATAATCAAAATAATAATCGATCGGCCCGGTATAGATCATTTCCTTATAGGGTATCAATTCTTCTACTTCCTTATAATCGGTATTCAACATCACTTTTATTCCCGGATGTGACAGCATTTTCTCAAACATCTTTGCATATCCATGTAAAGGCATTGCCTGGTAGGTATCGGTAAAATACCGGTCATCTTTATTGGTGCGGGTTGGTATCCTTGCCGCTACTGACGCATCCAGCTCACTGGGATCCAGGCCCCATTGTTTTTTTGTATATCCTTTAAAAAATTTTTCATACAATTCTTTACCCACCTTACTGACTACCACATCTTCAGATGTAACGATCCGTTCCTTTTTTTCTGCTCTTTCCTCCAAAAACTTAGCAACATCGGAAGAACATAACTGAGTTCCGTATAACTGGTTAATTGTATTAAGATTGATTGGTATTGGGACTAACATTCCATCTACACTTGCGAGCACACGATGCTCATAGGGACGCCAGGTTGTGAATTTTCCCAGATAATCATATATCTCTTTACAATTCGTATGAAAAATATGCGGGCCATATAAGTGTACAAGTATTCCATCGCTGTTATAATAATCGTACGTATTTCCTCCGATATGATTTCGTTTATCAATAATTAAAACTTTTTTCCCGGCCTGGCTTGCCAGGCGTTCCGCAATGACGGCGCCCGCAAATCCAGCGCCTACCACCAAATAATCAAACACAGGCCTGCGATTTATTTTCATGATTAATAGTTTTTGTGTTAACAGTTTTATTCATAAGCTCGTTCATTCGTTTCCAGATATCATCCCACGACATTGTCTGCAATAATGCATCAACTTCTTTCAGCCAATCCTTACTTCTTTCAGTTGATAAATACTGTTCGATGGCGACAACAAACTCCGCCGGTGTATCTGCAATACTCACAACTCCCTTATCGGCATACGGATGCACAACGTCATGTATTGAAGTAGACACCACTGGCTTTCCCGCAGCAAGAAACTCTGGTGTCTTTGTCGGGCTTATATATCTTGTGGCCTCATTTAATTCAAAAGGCATCATGGCGATATCCCAACCTGCGAGGTATGCCGGCAACTCTTTATAATCTCTCATGCCGATAAAGTGAATATTGTTTCTTACTGGCAGGGAAGCCGGATCGATCTTGGCTGTGG
>DASVAM010000248.1:0-11150 GCA_036376375.1 Chitinophagaceae bacterium | reverse complement strand
TATCCGAATCCATTTACTGATAGAGTAAGATTCCTTATTCGTTCAAGTGTTTCGGGTCAGGGAAGTCTGGAAATATATAATATGCTTGGACAGAAGATTGAAACAGTTTACAATGGAACCATAGTAGCTGAAAGATCACAGACCGTTGAATACAAAACATCAACAAAACTCAACGGAGGACTGATCTATATCTTTAGAGTGGGTGGTAAACAAGCAACAGGAAAGCTTTTGAAAATAGAACAATAGAATATTCAAGAAAAAGCCAATTCAAAATCCCGTCTGTTAATTCAGACGGGATTTTTTCTTTCGTTAAAGCTTAAAGAATGTGAACCCTTCTTTATAGTTGTCATTTGAGACAACGAGATAGTACGAACCTCTTGCGAAATTTAAGGTGTTTACATTTATGATATTGAAATCAGACATTAGTTTTGCGGCCTGGTGATACATCTCTCTACCCGAGTTGTCAACGATCTTAATATCGAGATTCTCTCTCTTCATTCCAGTGACCTTCAGCATCAACTGGCTCGTCACCACATTACTGAATGTGATTTTTGAATTTACTTGCTGCTGACGATCCACCCTGATAACATTGCTATAAGAAATTTTACCTGCAGTTGTGATCATTTTAAGTCTGTAAAAACTCTTTGACAATGGTGATGGATCGACATATTGATAATCTTTTTCAGCTTTAGAATTTCCCTGGCCAGGTATCCGGTCAAGAGCTTTGTATGTTATTCCATCCAACGAACGTTCTATTTCAAAAAAGGCATTGTCATATTCTTTCAGGCTCACCCACTTTAAAATATTTCCGTTGGCCGACTTAAAGGCGGTAAAATATTTCAGTTCTGCGCCGAGCACTACAGCATTTACTGCCCTGATGCCGTACTCGCAATTGGAAGATAATATCCCATTAACGGTAACATACATCTGCGTTCCGGCAGTTTGAGTTCCAGCACTAAATTGAAAAGTTCCCGGTACCCCGATATAACAAGCTACATTCGTTAAACCAGCACACGAGCCTTTAAATATCCCCACCTGGAATCCTAAATTATTTCCGTCACTTTCATAATTATTATCGCAAACAAGATTTTCCAATGAGATACTTGTTGCGCCGGTATATTCCACCGTATAGGAATAAAGTGCTGTGTTTGTAAAATTAACCACGCATGCACCCGCGGGACTTATGCCCGTTGCCGGTTTGTGCGCCGCATTGTTGTCAAACGATAATATGGTACCGATCGGCCTTGCAGTTGCGCAGCTGTTATTCGGCGGAGTATAATAATAACCTTGTATCGTCAACGTTCCGGTCGTTGTTGTTTTAATCCGCAGGATATAAGTCTGGTTAGGAGTTATCACAAAATCCGGAGACGGTGACCAGAGACCGGTACCGTCATAAAAACAAATACTGGATGCCGTTTCAAGATTACCATTTGTACAGGAAGTACCACTATAAAAAGCAACCTCTACCCAACTTGTGTTGGGCCCGGTTATCCTGAGAATCATATTTTGCGCTGAACTATTCGCCACGAGAGAAAAATACGTTACAGGCGATGTTCCCAAACTTGTACAAACCATATTGCTACCTGTAGAGGCAGAGATGGTATAACTCCGGGAAACGCTATCCATTGTTATTGAAAGAGGGCTTGCACAACTTGACCCGGGTTGAGAAAATAAAAAAATAGGGGCAAGCAACATCACGCATACTAATACGTCACTTCGTTTCATAGGGTACGGAATAAATTAAAAAATAAAACTCTACATACTAAAGTTACCACACCCGTTAAGCCTTGGCAAGCCGGCATACTCACTGATTTTAAAAATAGAGTACTTGTGCTTGCGGGAATAGTAATTCTTCTGTACTTTTTCGGCAGGAAAATTCAATACCGCCGACACCGATTGAGAATCAACCAAAAAGATCAAATGCTTCATTTTAAACGAATCCTCCGCTGGTTACAGACTGCCGGATTTACCGGCCTGTCCATCCCCGAAATATCCCGTATATTGGAACAGTCTATCAATCAAATGACCCGATTGAAATTCAAAAATTCTCCTTTGAGAGAAACTCCTTAAAAAATCAAATTATTTTTACTTGATTTATACCACGAAATCCTGCCTGTTAAAAATTAAATTCATTTTTATTTTTATCGTTCAATTGAAATAAGGACTATGGCAAAAAAAACGAGAGCGGAAAAGCATATTCATCAACATCATTTACCAGGCCGGAAAAAAAATAAAACCCGATTAAGTTTTGCGAACCTGAAAATTCCGATACTGGGTCTTGGAATAATAGTTATCCTGACAATTTTGGCTTACCTGCCCGCTTTCCGGGCAGGTTTTGCATACGACGACGTTCTCTATATTCAAAAAAACCCTCTTATCCGGAGCATAGATATTGAAAAGATATTTTCAGAAAATGTGATGGGGAATTACCATCCCATAACGATGCTTATCTTTTCAATCGAATTCCAGCTTTTCGGTCTTGATCCCACAGGATACCATATTGTTAATCTGCTGCTGCACCTGGTGAATATTCTATTGGTTTTTTATTTTATCCTGTTACTCTCGGACAAACTATGGGTTGCGCTGGTTGCTGCACTTCTTTTTGGGATTCATCCGCTGCATGTCGAATCCGTTGTATGGATTTCTGAGCTTAAAGATCTGCTTTACACATCTTTCTTCCTGGGTGCATTGATCGTCTACCTCAAATACCTCAATGACGGTGAAAGAAAGTATTATTTCATCGCCTTATTGCTATTTGTTTTTTCATTGCTCTCAAAAGCAATGGCCGCATCGCTACCGGTGGTTTTATTGCTAATTGATTACTTCCAAAAAAGAAAAATGACCACAAAGGTTATGCTTGAAAAAATTCCATTCTTTGCCTTGTCAATTACTTTTGGGATTGTCGCTGTTTTTGCACAGCAGTTAAGTGCAGCAGTGCAGGACATCTCAACCTACCCATTTTCGCAGCGGGTGGTTTTTGCGTCCTATGGTTTTATAACTTATTTATTGAAGTTAGTCGTGCCGTTTAATCAAAGTGCTTTTTATCCCTATCCAATTAAAGGCGGAGAGGTTTTACCGGTTCATTTTTACCTGTATCCAATATTAGTGGTAGCTCTTGCAGGGCTGATAATTTATTTCAGGAGATCCTACAACAAAATATTCTTCGGCATGGCATTTTTCTCTGTTACCATCTTTCTTGTATTGCAATTATTACCGGTTGGTGATGCAGTCATGGCTGACCGGTATAGTTATATCCCATCAATCGGATTTTTTTATCTGGCCGGGGAAGCGTTCAATTATTTGCGGAATAGACAATTGACTGCTGCTGCAATCACTGTCCTTAGTTTATTTGTTTTCTTTTTTTGTATAAAAACGTTTCAGCGAAACGTTATTTGGAAAAATGACCTGACCCTTTTTACTGATGTGATTGAAAAGTATCCAACCGTAGCCATTGCCTATAATAACCGCGGTAGTTTTTTCTGGGAGGAAAAAAAGTATGATGAAGCCCTTCTTGATTACAACAAAGCCATTGAATATCGACCCAATTATGGGGAAGCTTATAATAACCGGGGAGCGGTCTATCTTGATCAGAAAAAATACAAAGAAGCGATCAGCGATTTTAACAGAGTTATTGAATTGCAAAATAATTATGCAGGAGCCTATAGTAACCGGGGGATTGCCATGCTGGAAACAGGAAAAAATGCTGAGTCAAGGGCCGATTTTGATAAAGCAATTGAGCTAAAACCTGACTATGCAGAGGCCTATTATAACCGGGGTTTGCTTTCCATGATCGAAAAAAGAAATGAAGAAGCTCTGAGGGATTATAATAAAGCACTTGAACTCAATCCGAACTACCAGGAAGCAATTTTAAACCGTGACATCCTTTTAGGGGTAAATAGATCACCCGAAGAAGCCCTGGCGGATTACGATAAGGCGATAGAAGCGAAACCAAATGACCCCGAACTATATTATACAAGAGGTTCATTTCTTTTAAGACAAAAAAAATACAGCGAGGCGAAAAGGGATCTTGCTATAGCCATTAAGCTCCGGACTTCTTATGTTGATGCGTACAATGCACTTGGCTCTGCCCATTTCGACGAAAAAAATATGGATTCCGCTTTATATTATTTTAATAAAGCATTGGAATTAAATCCTTCTTTTGCCGATGCATACATAAACAGGGGGAACATAATGCGGGATCAAAACAATCATGAACTTGCCATGAAGGATTATGATAAGGCAATTGAACTGAGACCTGATCTATCCAGCGCCTATTACAACAGGGGGATTCTTTTGATCAAAGAAAAACAGTTTGAAAAAGTCATTGAAGAGTTTTCCAAAGTTCTTGAGCTAAAAGGAGATTCTGCAATGGGATATTATAATATAGGAATGGCAGAGATCTTTTTAAATAGAAGAGAAGCCGGATGTAAAGACCTCAAAACGGCAGCCAACATGGGTTTGGAAGTGGCGATCGTGTCAGAAAAACAATTTTGCCAATAACAATTTCATTTTAATAGACAACCATCGGTTTCAACTGTAGTTTACAAGATGAAGAAAAAGACAAAAAAGCATAAACCTTCGACGCTAACTGCCAGGAAAAAAGAAACAAGGCCTGCTTTATTATCAGCCCGGCAAAGCAACCTGGCGCTTGTTATCGTTCTGCTAGTCACGTTTGTTGCTTATATACCTGCATTGAACGCTGGCTTTGTAAACTGGGATGACCCTTCTTATGTCTTCAATAATCCAATGATAAAAAGTATTTCCAATTTGGAAATGATCTTTACAACTCCGATACAGGGGAATTACCATCCGTTAACTGTTATCAGTCTCATATTGAATTACTCGATTTCGGGCTTTGATGCATGGTCTTATCACCTGCTTAATATATTACTTCATTTAACCAACTGCTTTCTCGTCTTCAGGTTGGCACTTTTATTAAGCAGGAATAATTTAATAATTGCATTTGCCACATCTTTGTTATTTGGTATTCATCCCATGCATGTTGAATCGGTAGCATGGGTGTCTGAAAGAAAGGATGTTCTTTACAGTGTATTTTTTCTCGCCGGATTAATTTCATACACGAAGTATATTGATTCGGGATCAAAACGGCAATATGGGTTGGCCATCATGTTCCTTTTGCTTTCCTTGTTGTCAAAACCTGCAGCGGTAATATTCCCAGTTGTATTATTCACGATAGATATTTTGAGAAAGCGCAAATTCAACTTTTCACTTTTTTCAGAAAAGTTCCCTTTTTTCATACTGGCTTTGGTGATGGGAATACTCACATTCACGGCACAAAAAGAAAAAGGCGCAACTGAGGGAACAGAAATATTCGATTTAACCACCCGTTTCTTTATGGGTTGCTATGGTATAATGATGTATTTTGTCAAATTAATATTACCGATAAATCTTTCTCCGCTTTATCCTTATGCTCCTATTAATGAAGCGTTGCCGATCGCATATTATGTCTCTCCCCTTTTCTCAGTAGTATTAATTATTCTTATTTTATATTCATTAAAAAGAGATCGTGTAATTGCATTTGGCATTTTATTCTATTTAATCAACCTGTTGCTCGTGTTGCAATTCATACCGGTCGGAAGCGCAATCATTGCAGACCGGTATACATATATACCCTATATCGGCTTTTTTTATATTATAGGATGGTTGATCGACCGCTTTTCCAAAGGTGTAATCGGGCGTAGTTATTACATTCATATTCCACTGGCCATTCTATTGGGAGTCCTGACTTTCAGGCAAAGTATGGTTTGGAAAGATGGGGCGTCATTATGGGACCAGGCAATAAAAGTCACCCCCGGGGCACGGGCCTATATATCAAGAGCTGACTTATACAAAGAACAAAAGAAATATGACCTTGCGATCCAATATTACAGTGAGGCGATAAAAATTAATATTGCGGACCAGGAGGCATATACGAACCGCGGGAATGTTTATTTTGAACTTAATAATTATGAGCAGGCATTGGCTGATTATAAAAAAGCTATTTCTATTAAACCGAATTATACTGCTGCAATTGATAATATAGGCGCCATATTTGGATTGACAGCAAGATATGATTCTGCTCTTTCTTATTTCAATAAGGCTTTGCAGGTAAATCCCGATTATGCACCTTCCTATAAAAACAGGGCGTTAGTAAATGTAGAATTGAACCGGAATGAAGATGCGATTAAAGACTTTCAAAAATTTCTCGAATTTGAGAATAATAATCCGGATGTAATGAATATGATCGGTATCTGTTTTCGAAATCTTGGAAAATATAATGATGCGCTTGTTATCATCAATGAAGCGATCAAAATAAAACCCGATCCTCGTTTTCACTTAAATCGTGCCTACTGTTACAGATCATTAAATAATATTGAAATGGCACGAAAAGACCTGCTTATCGCGAGACAAGGTGGTTTGGAAATCGATGCAGAACTGGCAAGATTGCTGGAATAGAGCTGCTCAGAGATTTATAGCTTTCCTGTAATCCTCGCTTAAAGTGGCTCCCATCGACACGGCAGTTTGAGCATCTCTTTTTGCATTCGCAATGTCTCCCAGATAATAATAACAATAAGAACGGTTCAAATAGTGATTTGGATGCGGATTTAATTCAATCGCCTTATTATAATCTGAAATTGCTTCTGCATATTTTTGAAAAGAGTTAAATAATATAGATGCCCGGTAACTATAACCCCAATCTATTGTCGCATCTAACGAAAGACATTTGTTCAGGTCCGCCAATGCTTTGTCCGGTTGATTGTTTCTATGATAAACGACACCTCTTGTATAATACCCCGCTTTATTATTTGGATATAATCTAATAAGGGTTTCAGCATCCTTGAACGCCAAAGAATCCTGGCCAAGATTCAAATAAATATTCTGCCGGTTGGAAAGTCCCATTTCGTCGTCTGGTTTACTCAATAATGCCGCATTACAGTCATCCAGCGCTTGTTGGTATAATGCTTTTGATTCATTGATATGGGCAGGATCACCAGCACGGGCAATATTATAATTGGCCCTGTTCGTTCTTGGCAACGGGGCATTGGGGTAATGCTCAATGACGTTCGTCCATAAAGTAGGGCTATCCTTCCACACACCAATTTGTTGCCATGTCATATAGCCAAACACTATGATGACAAGAGAAGATACGATGAGGATGGCTTTTTGTGCAACAATCGTTCTTTGCTGATCTAACCACATTCCAACAAGAAAGGCAATCGCGATGTACGGAACATAGGTATATCTCTCGGAAACTACTGATGACCCTATAGAAACAATATGTGATACGAGCAGAAGATTGACGATAAAAAATAAGGAACAAAATATGATGAGTCTGTTTCTTCGCTTGAACCATAGAAATATAAGCAAGCCAACTATCACAAAGGGTGAAAAAAGATAAGGCCATGTCAAATGATCAGTATCCGGAAATGGATGAAAAGCCGAAAGCGGGTATGGTACAAAAAAACGAACCAGGTATATGACAACAGAATAGGATCCTAACAAAGGCCGGCTCCATAAAGGATAAGAGTCAAGTTTCACAACCGCAGAGCCCGATTGTATCTTCAGCGTAATTATTGCAATGATCAATGAAAAAATAAAAAAGGGGATCTTATCAGCGATCCTTTTTTTCACGAATGATTTATCTTTCCAATAGTCCAGCAATATTAAAACCAGGGGCAGTATTATGGCGGCAGGCTTTGAAAGCAATGAAAAAAGAAAAAACAACAGACACAGCCAGTAATTTCGTTTCCTGCCTTTCACCAGGTATTCCCAATACCTGATCAGCGCCAAAAGAAAAAATAAAGTGTAAAGAACATCTTTGCGTTCTGACACCCATGCTACCGATTCAACATGCATAGGGTGTATTCCAAAAATTATCGCAACAAAAAATGCTACGTTAAGTTTCCTTCCTGAAATTTTATAAATAAATTGAAATACCAAAAGTGTATTAATAAGGTGAAGAAGGTAGTTTGTAATTAGGTAAGAGGAGGGATTGAGTTCTGTAAGACCATAATTAATGGCAAGGGTAATAACTGTTAGTGGATGATAGTTGCCAACTACCTCCCTGGTAAAAATGCCATTCCAATCGGGTCCACGCAGAAGTGGATTATTCAAAACATAAACATCATCATCCCAATTTGTAAAACCATTTTGAAACATCGGCAAAAAACAGATAGCAGTAATCACCAAAGAAAGAATTGATAAGAGAACTGCTTTTTTTGATAGTTCTTTTCTTTCTTCGGGCCTTGCTGGCTGATTCGGTCCTTTCTTATTATGCTGCGCTTGCTTTTTTTTTCCCATAAGAAGAGTTTCAAAAAATGATGGCTGTGCAATAATCCAAATTAAAAAAATAAATTCTTCTAAAATAATTATACGTTTATTAAATCACCAAGCGTTTGAGAAAGCAGCACTGGCAATTGAAAAAGAAAAATATTAAACCAAGGGTGCCGTCGTGCAGTACTTTTTTAAATGTGGTGTTAGAATTTTATTAGTTCCATTGATTGAAAAAAATGACTGCACCTGCTGACGGGCTCAAAGAAATGGAATGACGTTTTGATTCTCATAAGAAAATTTCTGATCCAATGTTATAACACCTGTACCCAAAGAATGAATTCTCTTTTTTGATTTACGGGATTGACTCAAATCATTTTTTCTAAACATTGAATGTCCCGAAACCCCACTCTGCGGTGGGTTTTGGGGAATGGGCTCTGCCAAAAGATTTGAAATAAAATCGCGTTGAATTTGTTTAAATAAAGAGAATGAACACTTGCTCGTATATTTACGATGCTGATTTTCACGTACTTACTCCAAAAAAATTTAGGAAAACTTTTGGATATTAACTACAATCAAGTACCTTAGTCTTCTCATTGATTATTTTTCCCATCCAAATCCTCTCAATTACCGCCAATTTGTCCCCTTTTTTGGAAGCTTTTTTTGTCTATTACCCTCTCGAAAGCATATTGTATTAATGTCCGCTGAAAGGCTTTTGCTTTGACTAGTGCTACCAATTAAACAAAAAACAACACTAATTGTTTATGAAAACAACAACTGAACAGCCTTCCTGTAAATTGAATTTACCAAGGCTATTCACTCCGATCTGTACTATGCTTATTAGTACCAGCCAATTTCGCTTTTTGAAAAGTAATGCCAGGAATTTTGTGGCGTTGCTTTTTTTTATGAGCGGGTTACTGTTGGCTTCAAACAAGCTGGATGCTCAATGTAATTCTTTCAACATTGACTTCAAGCAAGGCGCAAACAGAGACGGAGGTTATGAGCCTGGTGAGATCCACTGGATAAACTCAATCCTCCAAAACAGTAACTCCAGGTACATTGAAGGCATGTCAACATTACAAAGAATTGTAATGAACAATTTACCCAGTTGCGGTCAAGGTTATCACAGATTGCGGATCAAAATGCAATCCAGAAAAGGAGATAACCACGCGTATGATTTTTTGACTTCCTGGGATAACGCATTTCTGGCCGCTGCTGCAATTGCTCCGGGCTTTGACATCTTCCCTACAAGCAGAACCGACGCGGTTAATCAATTACATGAATGTGGCGATGCGATCTCGGCTTGTTCGCAAAACGCTTGTAATTTGGTTACCGGAGGAGGTGGAAGTTTTAGAGACCTGCCGATTATTGATGACGAAACAAACCTGGTTATTACCGGTCCTCCTGCAGATCAAAATACATTATCGCAAATAATACCTGAATATGAAAGCAGGTATGGAAACAGAACAGTGAGGGTATATGTAAATGGTTCCGGATTTGGTGGAGCCAATGGTGATGCTGATAATCGCGTTGTTTTTGTGGGATATGGTGATGCAAATGTAAATGACGGCGGCGACAGCTATATTTATTATGACATTCTTTGGAGATCTACATCTTCAAATGTTCTGATTGAATATGGCGCCCATATTTCAGTTGGCGTGGACGGTTTAGCCGTCGCTCCCAGTCTTGGTGTAGGTTATTTGATCAATCGTGGTGCATCTGATATCAATGGTGGTCCTTACCATTGTATAGTCGAAGATTTTCAACCCACAACCAACAATGATCCCAAGTGTGAACCAAATCTTGGTAACCTCGATAACCAATTACAGGGATCTCAAGTTTTAGTTTTTCCGAGTTGTAATATCCAGGGACCATCAGCAGTATGTGCAAATGGAACTGCAACCTATACTGCCACCGTAACAAATCCGAGCGGTGCGACATATTTGTGGGAGATCATCAATACCGGTGGCCAAAACCCGGCAGCCAGTATTATCGGTAGCGCGTCCGGTAATGTACCCGACCCCATCTCCCCGGCAACGACAACACCATTGTCAATTACTGTAAATACAGGAGGAGTTGGAACCTATACGGTCAAACTCACAATTAACAATGGAGCACAAACTGGTAACACTACTGATGATGATATTTCGAGCTCCTGCACAGTTACCACTACGGTCAATCCGGGTCCAACAATTACTTGTCCAAATAACACGACAACCGCAGCTTGTCAAACACAAGCTCAGGTTGATGCGGCTTACCAGGCCTGGCTTGCAACCGTAAGTGGTAGTCCTGGAATAACTCATAATGGCGGCACCGTTGGTCCATTGGCCTGCGGCGGAACTAAGACTGTAACATTCACCGCAACAAATACGTGCGGCACGTCTACCTGTAGTGCAACATTTACGGTGACCAATGCACCAGCTGTGACATTGACTTGCGCGAGCAATACAACAATACCTGCTTGCAGAACACAGGCCCAGGTTGATGCAGCTTATACTGCATGGCTGGCAACAACAACTGCATCTGGCGGATGTGGACTTGGACCAGTTACCAATAATGGTGGATCTGCTCCGGCAGCATGTGGTGGTAGTAAAACTGTAACATTCACAGTAACCAGCTCATGTGAAACTCCAAGAACCTGCAGCGCAACATTTACTGTAACTGCTGCTCCGGCTGTTACACTGACTTGCGCAACCAATACAACAATAGCAGCTTGTCAAACACAGGCACAAGTAGACGCAGCATATGGTGCATGGCTGGCAACAGCAACTGCATCTGGTGGATGTAATCTTGGATCAGTTACCAATAATGGTGGATCTGCTCCGGCAGCATGTGGTGGTAGTAAAACTGTAACATTCACAGTAACCAGCTCATGTGAA
>DASVAM010000247.1:0-4427 GCA_036376375.1 Chitinophagaceae bacterium | reverse complement strand
GTCTTTTTTTAGGTGTGCATCATCATAGCTATATTCAAAACGCAGATAATTTATGATCATTAGAAAAGCCGCCACACCGATTGATAAACCAAATATATTGATAGCGGAAAAGGTCTTATTTTTCCAAAGGCTTCTCCAGGCTGTTTTGAAATAATTTTTGATCATGGCCTTTGTTTTAATCCGGTTTTTTGAATTCGATATTAGTTAAATAATCACGGAATATCTTATAACTGCTGTCGGGTTGCTTCTTCCAGATCAAGACAAAATTTGTAACCGACTTTGTTTCTTTACCGTTCACGATATAAGTCAGATCTGAATTTCCCAATTGATAGATATAGTCGTCTGTGCCACCAATTTCAATTACTGTTAATTTCCATCCTCTACCCTTGTCTTTAAGATTCATCCAATACTTGTCTAGATTTGCACGCCCTGCTACAACATAATTCGGCCCGCTTATTTCCGCATCATCACTATAAAATGCAGCGGTTGCAGCCATGTCATTTGCATTAAATACTCTTTCCATTTCCTTATTAAGCCTTTCAATTTCTGAGTTGATCTTATTCCTGCCCGTATTTCCGCTTTGAGCCAAAAGAGTCGTGATCATACCGATCGTTGCAAGGAGGATCAATAGCTTTTTCATAAAATCCTTTTTATGTTTATTCAGTTCTCAACGATTTCACAGGATTTATCAAAGCAGCCCGAATTGTTCTGATGCTTAATAAAAGAACTGCGATCAATAACATACTAATTCCGCATGCAGCAAATACCCACCAGCTGATATTTGTGCGATAAGCAAAATCTTCCAACCAGGAGTTCATTGCTAACCATGCCAATGGAGAAGCTATGACAAATGCTATCAATACCAGCGAAACAAGATCTTTTGATAATAAAGAAACAATTTGAGTGATCGAAGCTCCTAATACTTTTCTTACACCGATCTCCTTCGTTCTCGTATTCGTGGTGTAAATGACGAGTCCGAGTAATCCAAGACAGCTGATAAAAATGCAGAGACCGGCTGACCATTTTAATAATCGTGAAACATCCTGCTCCTTCTTATAAAAAGCAGCGATCGTTTCATCAAAAAATTTGTATTTAAACTCAGGATCTTCAGGATATAATTTCTGGAATTCTTTTTCGATCTTCTCTAACCCGGCTTTCCACAATCCGGGTGAGCCATCCTGGAATTTCAGGGCCATGTGAACAGTATAGCTGTTGTTACGAACACTTGAATAAGTAAGTGGCTTTATCGGTTCATGTGTCGATTTTGTATGGAAATCCTTCAACACACCTACGATCGGTACTTTCTTATTACCGCGATCCACAAATTTCCCGATCGCATCTCCAGGATTCGCAAATCCAAATGCTTTTGTAAAGGATTCATTGACCACATACTCTTTTAATGTATCACTTTGACCCGGAAATTTTCCCGCCAGAAGCTTGAGCTTATAAATTTCGAAATACTCCGGATCAGCATTCATCGTTTCTGACATTAATTCCAATTCCTTATTGCCATTGTCCACTTTCATTGTAGTAGACGAAGCACCAACATGAGCGGGTGACTGACTTGCTAAACTTACTTTTTCAACCTCCGGCATCGTTTTTATTTTTTCAAGCAACGCAAATCGCCGGTTATCGGGTTTATCCGAAAAGAAATTCCAAACCGTCGGAAAGTAAACGATCGCATCTTTTTTATACCCGAGTTCTTTATTTAGTGAAAAATTGATCTGTTTGCTAACAACCAGCGTGGCAATAACCAGAAATTGAGCGATCACAAATTGAGTTACTGTCAATGATTTTCTCAACCATGCTTTTCTGCTTTTGGCAGTGCCGGCGTGAAGCTGATTCTTTAAAACCGTAACCGGTTTGAACTTTGTTAGGATCAATGCCGGGTAAAAACCAGAAAAAGCACTCATTACCAAAACAAGCAGCAAAAGGAATATCCAGACATGCGTTTGGTTAATCGAATTGAAATTTATTTCTGACGGTATAAAATCACTGAAGATATTTAAGAGCCATGGCAGAATAGCGATAGAAAGTGCAGTCGCTAACAGGGTCAGTATAAATGTTTCACTCAAAAATTGAAATACCAATTCCCTTTTACCACTGCCCAGTGTTTTTCTTATTCCCACTTCCTTTGCCCTTTGTGCTGATTGTGCAGTGGTAAGATTGATGAAATTAATACAACCCAGTAACAAAAGAAACAAAGCAACAGCCATTAATCCGTATAAGGTTGGCTTATGCGCCTGGCGACTATCATCAAATGTGCCGTAATCTGATTCAAAATGGATACTGCTTAAGGACTGCAAATGATGTTCCGTGTCATCCTTTTCCTGATTTTTCTTATCCCTGTATTTTTCCCTCAATCCTGCAAATTGAGCATTCACCTGCTCCGGTCTTGTATCATTTCTTAATTTTACAAACAACTGTGAAGCTGAATTTATGCTTCCCCATTCATTTCCCCCAAAATGATCTTTCAAACCGGTTGACATAACGGTAGACAATGAAATAAATTCTTTGAAGCGGAAATCCGTCGCCTTTTCCTCCTGGTCTTTTACTATACCTGACACAGTTGTAGTAACACTGTCGTTATAAGTTATATACTTGCCTATAATATCATTAGCCGGAAGATTTCCGAAATAGGTTCTGGCTCTTTCTTCTGTAAGCACTACCTGGTAAGGATCTTTTAAAGCAGTCTGCTTTGATCCGGCTACCCAGTCTTGCTCAAATAATAAAAAATAAAATTCATCAGCATAGATTATATCCGATTGCTTTTTGATTTCAGCCGGTGATTTGCTGCCTGCAACAGGAAGTGAAACATTCACTGCATAAGTAGTAACAAAATGAGTGGCGATATCGATACCCGTCAGATCCTCTCTCACAGCTTTTGGCATTGGCATTGGCACACCCGAATTCTTGAATACTGTCCCACCCGCAAATGTCATATCGGTGACCACTCTATACGTTCTGTCTTTATCTCTCCTGAATTTTTCAAAACTAAATTCAAACTGAATGATCAGGTAAATAACTAACGCAGCACTAATGCCAATCGCCAAACCTGAAACATTGATCAATGAAAATATCTTCTGCTTCCAGAAGTTCCTAACGGCGATGATGAAATAGTTCTTTAGCATAAAAATCATTTATTCCGTTCTTAAAGATTTTACCGGGTTTGCTATGGCTGCTTTAATTGATTGAAAACTCACCGTCAATAGTGCAATTACCAGGATCGCCACAAATGGAACCAGGAAATAAGACCAATGTATTTCGATACGAAATGGATATCCCTGTAGCCAGTTTGCGATAGATAACCATGCCAGCGGCACCGCAATAACAAACGCTATTACTAACAATATGGCAAACTCCCGGTATAATAACTTTAAAATCCCGGCGACAGATGCACCCAGTACTTTCCGGATCCCAATCTCCTTTGTTCTTTGAATGGTGGTAAATGAAGCAAGGCCAAACAATCCTAAACAGGCAACCAATATTGCCAATACGGTAAATAGTCCAAATACCTGGCCGAATCGCTGATCAGCTTTGTACTGTTGATCGAAATGATCATCAAGGAAGAAATATTCAAATGTATTGCCGGGAAAAAACCTGTTCCAATTAGTTTTTACCAATGCAATGGTCTGACTTGCTTTTGAAGCCGGCGTTTTTACCGACATGTAGCCCCTCACATCGGGAATCAACCGGAATATTAATGGCTCAATAACTTCCCGCAAGGATTGCTGGTGAAAATTTTCGGAAACTCCAACGATGGTATATCGTCTTCCCCAGAAATCAATTCTTTTACCGATGGCATCTTCCGGTTTATTCAAACCCAATTGTTCAAATCCTCTTTTGTTAAATATGACAGCGCTATCATCCGTACCAAACTCCTTCGAAAAATAGCGGCCTGCTAAAAGCTTGATCTCATATTGTTTCATGTAATCGTAATCCATTGCAATCACCCTATATTGTTTTTGTGCCGATTCATCAGTTCCGACCAATTTTATACCCCCTGCATTCCAGTCAACTGACTGGCCCGGAATACTGGAAGAGATGGTTACTCCATTGATCCCCGTTTGCAGGTTTAATGATTCTTTAAATGCCGTCATGTTTTGCATGTAAGTGGAATCCGTTACCGTAGGTGGTTTTACCACCAATGTTTGATCAATATTGATCCCCAAAGATTGTTTGCGCATGTATTGTATTTGCTGATATACTGCCAATGTTCCAATCAACAAAAACAGGGAAGCGGTAAATTGAAACACCACTAATCCTTTTCTTAATAAAGAACCTTTTGAAGTAGCCGTCAGTTTCCCTTTCAAAACTTCAATTGGTTGAAATCCGGATAATACGAAAGCCGGGTACAAGCCTGAAAGGAATACGCCGACAACAAACAATCCTATGAGACCCAACCAAAAGTTTGCCTCTCTAAACAA
>DASVAM010000223.1:0-16419 GCA_036376375.1 Chitinophagaceae bacterium | reverse complement strand
TCCCCTACTCTACATTCAAGAAATTCACGGGGATCCACCGGCTCTTCATCTTTAAACATTCTGAATTCCATTTCTTTTCCAAACGTATAATTACCTAATACCTGGCCGGCTTTTATTTGCTGGTTTACATTCACCAAAGCTTTTGAAATTCCATAATACCAGAAATACCATTCCTTATAATAGATCACCATTTCAAATCGCCCATCTTCCGTCGGATTAATACTCAACACTTTTGCATCGATACAGCTGCGGATAGCGGTATCTGTTCTGCTTATCATGATCACTTTCTTGTCAGGCGGATCCCAACTAAATGCTTCTTTTGGCTCCCGGCCCATTCCATTTTCAAAGGGGCACATTAGTCTTTTATCAAACTTTTGCTCACCCTTGCCTTTATTCTTTTGCCCAAAAACTGAACCGATCATTAAGAGCAGCCCGATCAGCAGTAAAATTTTCCTTTTCATGATATTTCCGGATTAACAAGGTTACAGACGGCAAGATAATTCGAATCGTTGGCCGTTGCTTAATAATTTACAAGTTAGTTGAATATGCACAAAACAAAATACAGATTTATGATTGATAAACTTAGATTTCGACCGATGACCTTTCCGAAAAATCAAATTAAAACATGCGTGTCTTTGACCACACCCATCACAAACGTACTTTGTACATTTCCAATATTTTCGAGCTCGGACAGGCGGTTCACGTGAAAATCATAATAAGCATTCATATCCTCAACCAGTATCTTCAACATGAAATCAAACTCACCTGAAATGCTGTAGCATTCAAGGACTTCGTTCATTTCATTGATCGCTTTTACAAATTTCGATCCTGCCGTTTTATTGTGTTGCTTGAGCGAAACATACACGATCACCATTAAACGCCTGTTAAGTTTTGCCGGATCAACAAGCGTTGCATATTGTCTGATCACCCCTGACTCCTCCATCCACTTAATGCGTTCGTAAACGGGTGTTGTACTCAGGTTTACTTTATCAGAAATCTCTTTTACGGTATATCTTGCGTTGTGTTGCAACAATTTTAATATCGCAAGGTCTTTCTGATCCAGTTCAACATGCGTAGTGGATTCTTCTTTTTTGATTGCTTTAGCCATACAGGGAAAGGAGTTTATTCTACAAGAAACGATTTTTTACCCATTTTATTCCAAATTTTTACAAGAAGCCAGCTGTTTTACCTATTTAATATAACTTTGGCTTCAGATTTTTCTTGGTTGAGAAGAGAAATATTCAATAAAATTCTAAAACGTAATTCTTAATTAAAAACCATGTCAGCAACTACTTCAAAAATCGACTTCAAATTGCCTCATAAAGTGAAAGATATTTCGCTTGCGGAATGGGGAAGGAAAGAAATTCGTCTTGCAGAAGCCGAAATGCCCGGGCTCATGGCAATCCGTAAGGAATATGCCGCAAAGCAACCGCTGAAAGGCGCCCGCATAGCCGGCTGTCTGCACATGACCATTCAAACTGCCGTCCTGATCGAAACATTAATTGAATTGGGCGCTGAAGTAAAATGGAGTTCATGTAATATTTTTTCTACGCAGGATCATGCCGCTGCCGCCATTGCTGCCGCAGGCATCGGTGTATTTGCCTGGAAAGGACAAACGCTGGAAGAAGCTGACTGGTGTATTGAACAAACGCTTTTCTTCGGCAATGCCGATCGTCCATTAAATATGATCCTTGATGACGGTGGTGATCTTACGAATATGGTACTGGACAAATATCCTGAACTGATCCAGCACTTAAAAGGTATCAGTGAGGAGACAACTACAGGTGTTCATCGCCTTTATGAAAGAGTGCAGAGCGGAACATTACCTGTTCCTGCAATCAACGTGAATGACTCGGTTACAAAAAGCAAATTTGACAATAAGTACGGTTGTAAAGAAAGCCTGGTCGATGCAATACGCCGGGCAACGGATGTGATGATGGCAGGCAAAGTAGCGGTTGTCGGAGGATATGGTGATGTAGGTAAGGGTTCTGCTGCTTCTTTGAAAGGTGCAGGTTGCCGCGTGATCGTCACTGAGATCGATCCGATCTGTGCATTACAAGCTGCCATGGATGGTTTTGAAGTGAAGAAAATGGTTGATGCCGTGAAAGAGGCAGATATCATAGTGACTGCCTCTGGTTGCCGCGACCTTATTACTGAAAGACATTTCCGCAGTATGAAGGATAAAGCGATTGTGTGTAACATCGGTCATTTTGATATTGAAATTGATGTAGCATGGCTGAATAATAATTATGGTCAGACAAAAGATACCATCAAACCCCAGGTAGATGTTTATACAGTTGATGGAAAAGACATCATACTTCTTGCAGAAGGTCGCCTGGTAAATCTTGGCTGCGCGACAGGACATCCAAGTTTTGTAATGAGTAATTCATTTACAAATCAGACATTGGCACAAATAGAACTTTGGACCAATCATAAGAGCTATGAGAACAAAGTGTATGTTCTTCCAAAACATCTGGATGAAAAAGTGGCAAGACTTCATCTATCAAAGATCGGAGTTGAGCTGGATGAACTTACCACCGAGCAGGCCGACTACCTCGGTATTCCAAAAAGTGGTCCTTTCAAGCCTGAACATTACAGGTATTGATTCATGAGACGTGGATCGTCAATCGTAAGAAGTACCGGGCCCCGAATTTGTTCGGGGCTTTTCATTTTCATTGTGTGCAGAACTAATTTGCACCTGATCTCATTTGGAATAGTTGTTGTACAATTTTGCAGTTCATTCATTTTTCGATCTTAAAATGAGATGGTATGTCAAATCTTGCACTGTGGGTTACTTTGGAAGCAAAAAAAGGAAAAGAAAGTGAAGTGGAAACATTCTTGCGGGATGCTTTGACAATTGTAAACAATGAGCATGGAACGATCAGTTGGTATGCATTGAAGCTTGGTCCAACATCATACGGGATTTTTGATACATTTAGCACGAATAAAGAGCGAGAAGCACATTTAGCAGGAGAAGTGGCAAATAAGCTTAAGGAAAAAGCAGCGGACCTTTTTTCAAAACCACCGACAATTGAACGTATTGATATTCTTGCTTCCAAATTTCCTGAGCTGGAGCAATATTGATCCTATAAATTTTTTGATCAAACCCGATCCCGGAGCTTTTATTTTTAACTATTGAAGTAAGGGCCCCGGGGTTTCCGTGTATGGCGTAACAGAAAATACTGTTTTTTATCTTTTAACAAATGATTAGTCGAAAGTATTAGCTTTAATAATTTTTTGCGGATGAATTTCCACATTTTTGAACAATAGCATAAAATTTGCTCTAAAAACATCTAACAAATAGAGATTATGGCAATACAATTCGTGAAAAACATTCAGTTTTCCAAGTTGATAAAAGCTGAAGGGCGCCTGAGAGAATTTAATTTCAGAAAAACTGGTACCGGACCCGAAGAAAAATGCTCGGTTGATACTGTTGACGACCGTGGCAACCGGATCATTTTCTCGATGTTTAAAGAAGGAGGGGCCTGGAAACTTAGCTCGACGCTGCTTCCCAAATGGATATGCCAATACGAGGTGCAGCTTAATGACGCCATCGAAGAAGAAATAAATCAGCAGTAAACACAGGCCCGGGTTAATCTTATTTTTGCCGGGTGGTTCAGTTTACGACCGTTATAAAACAATTTGGCAAGCAAGGCGAAAAAACTGGCTGGACTTATATTGACGTTCCCTCTGATATAGCCCAAAAATTAAGCCCCGGAAACAAAAAAGGATTTCGTGTAAAGGGAAAGTTGGATAGTTATCCAATCAGAGGAATTGCCTTGATTCCCATGGGTGGAGGTAACTTTATTCTTACACTAAATGCGGATCTTAGAAAGGCCATTCACAAAAAGAAAGGCGCAATGCTGAATGTGAGGCTACAGGTAGATCCGGAAGGATATAAACTCAATGAGGACTTTATGGCATGCCTGGACGACGACCCTCCGGCAAAAGACTTTTTTGATACTCTTTCGGGTTCTCACCGAAACTATTTCAGCAAATGGATTGATGCTGCTAAAACAGAACCCACTAAAGTCAAAAGAATTGCAATGGCTGTAAATGCTCTTTCAAAAAAATGGGGCTACCCTGAAATGATGAGAAACCACAAAAAGGAAATTTGACCGACTTATTCATTTCTTCTAAATCTTATTCTTATCTTTTCAAGCTCATCGTCTTTTAGAAGGGTTGTCTTTCTTAAGATCTCAATAAAATGATCAACCTCCGCTTTAGTAGCAGGGCATCCTGTATTTTGAAGCTTTTCCACACCGTTGATCGTCGTTTTCATCCTGGAATCCGCCAAAAAGTTTTCATCCTTATCAAAAATTAACCAGAATGGAATTCCCTGGTCTTTACCCTCATATTTTGTGATCATTTCCAACGCGCCCGGGTTTTCTAAGTTCTCTTTTCCCTTCGATTCAAAAACGACCAGGTGACGAATAACAAAATTGTCATCAAAGTATTTCTTTACCGATGCATCTTTTAATGAGGTATCCATCTTATGACACCAGCCGCACCAGGATGCATGAAACATCACGAAGACCTTTTTATTTTGTGTTTTAGCTGACACAAAGGCTTCTCTCATTATCATCTCTGCAGACAATGCAGTTTGTTGTGCCGATGCAGACATAATCGAAACCAATACCAATGCAGCCGACAAAAAGCAAGTTTTCATGCCATGAATATTGAAGCAATTTACCCCATCCGTCAACAACAGCAAGTTAAAATAGCATTCTCTTTTCCATGAATTTGTAGATTTGCCTATGACCCGGCTATCAGTGAACATCAACAAATTTGCAACCCTTAGAAATTCCCGCGGCGGAAATAATCCGGATGTCGTAAAAGCAGCGATCGACGTACAACGTTTCGGAGGTGATGGGGTTACTGTTCATCCCCGCCCGGATGAAAGGCATATCCGTTACGATGACGTGAGAGCAATAAAAAGGGTCATCACTACCGAATTTAATATTGAGGGTAATTGCACGGAACAAAAATTCGTTGACCTTGTGTTAGAAACAAAACCGGACCAGGTTACACTGGTTCCGGACACACTTGGACAATTAACCTCTGATCATGGTTGGGACACAATTAAGAACAAGGACTATTTAAGAGAAATAATCTCTATTTTTAGAAAGGCTGGGATCCGCGTATCTATTTTTGTTGATCCGGATGTCAAAATGGTTCAGGGGGCAGCCGAAACCGGAACTGATCGTATTGAGCTCTATACGGAAGGCTATGCAAGACAATTTGCAACTGGCAATAAGCAATCGGCGATCGGACCTTTTGTCGCAGCAGCTAAGAAGGCAAAAGAACTGGGGCTGGGCTTAAATGCTGGCCACGACCTTGACCTGACCAATTTGAAATTCCTCAAACAAAATATCCCCTGGGTCGACGAGGTAAGTATTGGCCATGCTCTTATTTGCGATGCAATTTACCTGGGCCTTGAGAACGCAATTCAGATGTATAAAAGACAGTTAAAGACATAGAAATTTGAGAAGCAAGTCAATAAGAGCATAGTCCGACTATGGGATTGTATGTTTAAAATTCGGCCCTTAAAACGCCTTCAAAACCTTACCTTTGCGCGGATTTGCTACAACAACCAACTATCAAAATATGGCAGATATTTTTGAACGTTTATTAAGAAACTATGGCCCCATCGGACAACACCGCAAGCAGGCTCATGGCTATTTTGCATTCCCAAAACTGGAAGGTGAAATAAACAGCCGGATGAAATTCCGTGGTAAGGAAGTGATTGTTTGGAGTCTGAATAACTACCTCGGCCTGGCCAATCATCCTGAAGTTCGTAAAGCTGATGCCGATGCCGCCGCAAAATATGGACTGGCCCTGCCCATGGGCGCCCGTATGATGAGTGGAAACAGCAATCTTCATGAGCAACTGGAAAGTGAATTGGCCGGTTTTGTTAAGAAGGAAGATTGCGCATTGTTGAATTATGGTTACCAGGGTATGGTTAGCCTTATTGATGTTTTGTGCAGCCGCCATGATGTAATCGTCTACGATGCCGAGAGCCATGCTTGTATAATTGATGGCCTTCGCCTTCACCCCGGACACCGATATGTTTTTAAGCATAATGATGTCGCTGATTGTGAAAAACAATTACAAAGAGCCTCCTCTTTGATAGAAAAACAAGGCGCCGGTGGAATATTAGTGATCACGGAAGGCGTATTTGGAATGGCTGGTGACCAGGGAAAACTAAAAGAGATCTGCGCTCTGAAAAAGACATATGATTTTCGTTTACTGGTTGACGATGCGCATGGCTTTGGAACCTTAGGCAAAACCGGTGCTGGTGCTGGTGAAGAGCAGCATTGCCAGGATGATATCGATCTTTATTTTTCAACGTTTGCAAAATCGATGGCGTCGATCGGCGCCTTTATTGCCGGCCCAAGGGATATCATTGATTATATACGTTATAATATTCGCAGCCAGATCTTCGCAAAAAGTCTACCGATGCCTTTGGTGGTCGGTAATTTAAAAAGGCTTGAACTCTTAAGGACCCATCCAGAGTTCAAAGAAAAACTTTGGAGCAATGCGAAGAAACTACAAGATGGTTTGAAACAAAGAGGATTTGACATTGGTAAAACTGATTCCCCGGTGACGCCAGTGTATATGAAAGGTGGCGTGGAAGAAGCAACAGCAATGGTAATGGATCTTCGCGAGAACTATGGTGTCTTCGCGTCGATCGTGGTTTATCCGGTGATTCCTAAGGGCCACATCATATATCGTCTTATACCTTCAGCCGCACATACTGATGCAGATATTGAAGCCACCCTTAAAGCATTTGAGGAAACCAAGAAGAAATTGGATGCAGGTGCTTATAAGGTAGAAGCTATTCCTGATATGGCAGAATACAGCGGGAAAAGATTTGAATACATATTGGATAAACCAAAGAACAAATAATATTGACCTCATTAATAGCGAAGAGGGCGTCTCAATATTATCGAGGCGCCCATTTTTATTATTTAGGCTATGAGTTATTTTTTTTTAGTAGTAAGTTTTTACAAGTTGATTTTTAAGCCACTTTCTTTCTTAAGTTGTGAGCGAGAGCCAATAAACCGGTTTCTACATTCACTTTTTCGATTCCCCTGAGCGTAAACCGGTTAAACTTGTGATTATGTTTGATAGCGGCGAACACGGGTTCTACGTCATAACATCGCTGTTTTCGTTTTTGGATCCCTTTCTTGGTATTGAGTCGTTTTACAGCCTGCGCTCTTAGTCGGTTGAGATTATGATTGAACTCGACTGTTTTCATATTGTTTCCAGTATTACATTCCTTTTGAAGAGGACAGCCATCGCATTTGGTCGTTCTATATTTGGTAATATCTTGCCTGAAGCCTGAAGCGGTGACTCTTTGATAGCTGCCAATATTTTTCATTCGATGACCACTTGGACAAATAACCTTGTCGGTATTTGCTTCATAGATAAATTGGCCTGCATGATTCTTTTTATTCTGAATAGTTCTATTACGTTGGTTGCGGTCAAAGTCACGGTCTTTTATATATGCTGTAATACCTTTATTTTTTAACCATTGGTAATTTTCCTCCGACCCATAACCCGCGTCAGCTGTCACAGATGATGGTTTTACTTTAAGACTTTTAATATGTGCGGACAAGTGGGCTTTTAAAGTATTGGTGTCAGTGGTTTTTTGATGTAAGCTATAAGAAGCAATAAACTGATTATTGGTACTGATCTGGACATTATAAGCAGGCTTTAGTTGACCATTTCTCATATGATCATCTTTCATCCGCATAAAGGTGGCATCCTGATCGGTCTTACTGTAACTATTGCGACCTTCTCCCAACATTTTTTCTTGTTCCTCATATTTGTCCAGTGCCGCTGGCCAATGTTTCTTTGCATAATTGAGTTTCTGGCGAACTTTTGCATCAATGTCTTTATCCTTTAATGCGGCGTTGATCTGTTCAACAGTTTTGTTTATTGATTCCTTGGTGATCTTTTTGTGACCTGAACCTGGGGGATCGGTATCTTCCAATTCAGCGGCTGCAACTCCAAGAGCATAATTCCACAGGTCATCGAGTTGCCTGCCGATACGCTCTCGACTTGTTTTGATCGCTTTACCCCATACAAACGTATACCGGTTAGCGTTAGCCTCGATTTTGGTGCCATCCGTATATAGATCTTTAATATTCAAAAGTCCTTCCTCACATAACATCAATACCACCTGATCAAAAATCGGTCTTAATGTGTGCTGTAATCGCTGGCCACGGAACCGGTTAATAGTATTATGATCCGGTTTGCGCATACCGGCCAGCCACATAAAATGAATATTGGACCTGACTGCTTCTTCAATTTTTCGACTACTATAGATATTATTGATGTAACCAAACACAATTACCTTCAGTAGCATCCGCGGATGATAACTGCTTGTGCCTCCAGGCCGGAACTGTTTGATGATCTCACTTATATCTACCTTATCCAAAACCGCATTAACTACTCGCACCGGATGATCCAACGCTACCATATCATTTAAATCTAGCGGGATTAGCATCCCCTGCTGTTGATAGTCTTGCTTAAAGACTACTTTAAGTTTTTTTCCTCTTGGCATAGCTTTAAATTACACCAATGCCAACCTTCTAAAAAGAAAACAACTAATCTTATTTATACAGTCAATTTGTGCATAAACCCACCCAAAAAACTTAAAATAAAAAAGGCTGCCTCTTACTTTTGAGACAGCCTCTTTTTATTTATATAAACTAGCCCCATGAATGTAGAACCCCCGATGGAAATCGGGGGCCCCTAATCAAAAACCATTAACCATTAAACCTTATCCTATGAAAATTCGTGTCTAATCTCGGTAATAAAAATTTAATATTGCAAGTTTTAGTGCTATATTTTGGACATTTTAGAGTTGAAACGTGAAAAGTTGACTTTCGTCAACGAACGGACGAAGTGATTGTAGAATAAATTCCTAGTCGCAACATTCGCTATAAGAAATAAATTTTTGAAATATGAACAAAGTGGTTGTTGCAGTTACAGGTGCCAGCGGATCTATTTATGCCAGATTGTTATTAGTAAGAATACTTGCAATGAAAGATCAGTACGATGACCTGGCAATGGTGATGACTGAAAATGCAAAACAGGTTTGGGAAACAGAAACAGGAACCGACGAGTATAAGAATTTGCCTGTGAAGATGTATACAACTACCGATTTCAGCGCTCCATTCGCATCCGGATCCGGTAAATTCAATACAATGATCATTGTGCCCTGTTCAATGGGAACATTGGGTCGGGTTGCTGCCGGTATCTCAAACGACCTGATAACAAGAGCCGCAGATGTTATTTTAAAAGAAAGAAGAAAACTAATATGCGTGGTTCGCGACACTCCTTATAATTTGATCCATATACGGAATATGGAGACTGTAACACTAGCCGGGGGGATAATTTGTCCTGCTACACCTTCCTTTTATAGCCTGCCAAAAACAATTGATGACGTTGCAGCGACAGTAGTTGATCGTGTATTAGACCTGGCAGGATTTGACATCAAAACTTTTCGCTGGGGAAATGACGTACCTGAGTGACGCGCTTTAATACGACAAAAGTCAGCGGTTATCAATCACTTCAACTCCAGGGTATTTTTTTGCATCAAAAACAAACTGGCTGTCAGCTATTGTACCATTGGGCGTAAATGTATTTACAATGATAGAATGCCTGGTTTGATCCTTTTCTATCACTTTCGTCATGGAGATCGTCTTATTTGCTTTGTCAACCGACAAATAGACTTTATGATAAGTCTTTGTCTTATCCGTAGGAGTCAGTTCTATCTCCTGAACAGTTTTTGAGCCTTGTTTTTTTTCACCGTTCAGTTTATATAAAAAATCTTTATCATAAAAATTCGTGAACATTTTCTGTGGTGTTAAACCGCCGTTGCTGTTGTCATATTTGGTAATGGTCACTTCGTTTGACGCCTTATCATAATTCCACACATTTATTCCATCGCAAAATATTTCCTGCCCTACGATCGATACTTTGTATTTATTTCCTTTGATCCAAACGGTACCATTTTTTGATGAAAGCGTTTTGCCTGCCGCATTTTCTGTTTTAAAAGTAAAAGTTGATTTAACGGTTTTATAGGTTTTAAACTTAGCACTAACGCCATCCAGAATTTTTTTTGCATCAGGATCGTTTGTAGCCTGCGCATTAATCTTTATGGTGACAACTCCAATGAGTAAGAGAAATAATGTGTAAAATCTTTTCATAATAACTCGTTTGTAAACTAATATTATACCAATCCGGGAGGCCCGCAAATATAGGCCAAATACCTCTTAGAGGATGCCAGCCACAGCAATGTGGTTGCTTTGAAAGATTTTTTTAACAGCTTAAATTAAATTGCCAAGATGTTGATTTAAATCAGCCTCTGTTTTGATCAATACATCACGGGCCTTGCTTCCCTGATTTGGGCCGACCACGCCGGCGGCTTCCAATTGATCCATTAGCCGCCCTGCACGGTTATAACCTAGCTTCATTCTTCTCTGCAAAAGAGATGTGGAACCGATCTGATTCTGGACAATAAGACGGGCAGCGTCTTCAAAAAGAGCATCTTTATCATTTACATCAAAATCTTTTGACTCCATTTCTTTTTCATCAACATATTCTGGTAAAAGAAATGCCTGCGGATAGCCCCTTTGGTTCTCAATGTGACTGACAACCTTATCCACCTCGGGAGTATCAACAAAAGCGCATTGTAATCTTGTAACTTCTCCATGATGTGAAACCAACATATCTCCTTTTCCGATTAATTGTTCAGCGCCGCCGGTATCAAGAATCGTCCGCGAGTCGATCTTTGATGAAACTTTAAATGCTATACGTGATGGGAAGTTTGCCTTAATGGTACCGGTGATAATATTTACAGAAGGACGTTGCGTTGCAATGATCAAATGTATGCCAACCGCGCGGGCCAACTGTGCCAGTCTTGCGATCGGCATTTCTATTTCTTTGCCCGCCGTCATAATAAGGTCAGCGAACTCATCAATTACCAACACGATAAAAGGGAGGAATTGATGTCCTTTTAATGGACTCAACCGTCTTTTTACAAATTTCTCATTGTACTCTTTAATGTTTCTGGCACCGGCTTCTTTCAAAAGGTCATACCGGTTATCCATTTCGATACAAAGAGCGTTCAAAGTATGCACCACTTTTTTTGTATCGGTAATGATCGCTTCCTCCTCACCCGGAAGTTTTGCCAGAAAATGATTTTCTATGACCCGGTAAAGACTTAATTCAACTTTCTTGGGATCGATCAGGACGAACTTTAGCTGCGAAGGATGTTTTTTGTATAATAATGAAACAAGAATCGCATTCACTCCTACAGATTTACCCTGGCCTGTGGCACCAGCCATCAGCAGGTGCGGCATACTGGTAAGATCAACAATAAAATTGTCATTATCAATTTTTTTGCCCAATGCGATCGGCAGGCTATAGTTATTGTACTGGAACTTTTCCGAGCCTAATAACGTTTTCATGCTTACAATACTTTTTCTCACATTCGGCACTTCAATTCCGATCGTTCCTTTGCCCGGGATCGGTGCTATGATACGGATACCCAGGGCAGCAAGACTCAGAGCAATATCATCCTCCAAATTCTTTATTCTTGAAATACGAATACCAGCTGCCGGAACAATTTCATACAACGTGACAGTTGGTCCAACAGTTGCCATTATTTTTTGAATCTCGATATCGTAATTACGAAGCGTGCCAATGATCTGGTTCTTGTTGTTTTCCAATTCATTTGCATCCTGAACAATTTTTTCACTGCCATGCGTTTCCAAAAGATCGAGTGTAGGATAACGATAGTCTCTCAGATCAAGTGTTGGTTCATACGGTGGAAGCTCCTCATACCCCTTTTCTTTCTCGGTCCCTTCATTCTCATCGTCGCCGATTGGCTCATTGGTAAATTCTTTTATTTCCAGGGCAATACTTGTTTCTTTGTTTTCCTTTTTCTTGAAGGGCTTTACTTCTTCCCTGGGTAAAATTGTTTGTACAGGCGACTCGACAGGAGGTATAGACATTGGTTTGTCATTTATTGCTTCATTAGCCGGCTTAATGGCTTCCTCATCTTTCTCTACCAACTTAAATTCAGGTTGATCATTACCGGTATTCACGGGTGAAAGAACAAGTGTTTCTCCAACCGTTTTTAAACTATTTCCATTTGCTCCCTTTTCAGCATAAATATCGTTTATCGTTTTGCCGATGACCGGTGATGAAACTATTTCTTCTGTGCTTTCTGTTTCCGTTTCCCCTTCTTCGGCGACTTTACGTTTTGGTATAGTAAAGGCCGGGTTGAATTGCCATACGACATACGAAGCAGCAATAACGAGCAACAATGCCCCGGTCCCAACGGAACCAAGAATTCTTTTCATCCAATCAGCGATCATATTACCCACTGCTCCGCCAAATTGGAATTGACTTGAACTTATCAGTCCAAATACAAATGCCATACACACTGATAAAACGAGCATGCCGATCGTTACGTACCGAAGGTTTTTCCAGACAGACCAAACCTTTCGTCTAAAAAGAAGATTAACTCCAACAACAAAAAAGAAAGTGCAGATAAGTAATGATGCAACCCCAAATCCATTATCAATAAAAAAATAAGAAATGAAAGCTCCTAATACGCCGAGCAGGTTTTGAATATTTGCCTTTGGATCCAAAAGAGAAAGGCCATTCTTTATTTCACTTTGATCATTTTGCCATGTAAAAAAATAAGAAATGAATGAGATGAGCAAAAAGAAAGAAAAGAAAAGAAAGACGAACCCGACGATCTTCCAGGTTCTTTCATCCCTGGCAATTTCTTTCAGGTTTATTTTTTCTTCTTTCTCGGGTGTCATCCCGATAGCTTTCGGGACTGACTTGGTTTTTCCGGTTTTTCCCACAGGATGTTTAGTGGAATTGCCCCTCACCTTATTGGCCATATGAACAAAGATAATAAGAAGCCCTCTACAAAGGATAGTTCATGTTTTCAACATCTCCACAATTTTATTATAAAATCCGGTCTCTAAAAACGTAAAAGCCGGCTGAAAAAAACCTGCATCTGAAAAGTGCATTGATTATATTTGGTATGCATCGGGGAAACAGCATGAAATCGCAACCAAAACCAACTTCCAAATTCAACCATTTTTCAAAGACCTGTCTCTTTGCGCTTGTTTTTTTACTAGCGGCCGGCACTTCATCCGGCCAGCATCCTGATACTTTGATCGTCCTTAATAAGAACGCTGAACGATATTCTCTGAGACGACTACCGGCAGGTTTTGTACCACGGAGTTTCAGTGTTGAAGCCGGGTACAATGAAAATATACTATCGCAGGACCCGTTTGGCTCCGGCCATGTGAAACCACATAAGGTTTCAAAAAAGATTCTTGCCCGTTTTTCAGTAGCCAACAACACGGATGAACCAGATAGTCTTTATTTCTTCCCTGATCTGTTTTTTGATAATGTTATTCTCTATCAAATAGAACAGAATAAGCCCACCCCTTTACCCGTGGTCGCACCCGCCATCCGGGATAGCATCTCCTATCGGCTATTCACAGTTTCACCCCATGATACAGTCACTATTCTTGCTGAAGCTTATCCGTTGAGAACATACACAAGCGGATTCTATCCATCCATATTCAGAAAGAAATATACGGAGGCATTCACGGCAAGATTGCTAATAGAGAACGCAGATATACGGCTGTTCACCTACGTGTTTTGCGGGCTTTTGTTGATGATGATCCTTTTTTCTCTTTCAATCTTTTTGCAGGGACGGAACAAAGAGTTTCTCTATTATGCGGGGTATGCCTTTTTTCTTGGCATGATGCTGTTCACCAAACAGTTTTATTATAACCGATCTACGGAAAGTAACTTTTTCTTTGAATCATACATGGACTTTATCCTGCAAAGCCTTGGTATTTGCTTTTTCATGGCTTTCATGATACGGTTCCTGGAAACAAAAAAAGACTTCCCGTTTCTGCACAAACTTTATATCACCGGGATCACTTTTTTAACCGCCGTGATCTTCCTCTATTCGTACATTCATTTTAGTTCCATCAATTATTACTGGGAAAACCTGCTGGAAAATTTTATTACAAAGATCCTTTTGGTTATAATGATCGTGGTGTTCCTGTTATACGCTCTAAGAAATTGGCAGCATAAACTATTACGTTATTTGTTTTGGGGCAATCTTCTTTTTCTGACGTTTTCGCTGCTATCGCTGGCACCAATATTGGGCGGTCGCAAACTGCCGTTTCCCGGCATCCTTAATAATTCGCTGATCCTTTACGAGATCGGGCTTTTGGTGGAGCTGATTTTTTTTCTGATGGGTCTTACCTATAAAAACAGGACCCAACTGATAGAGCAAACGACAGAAAGGGAACGATTAAAAACGGAAAATGAAAGAAAGGAACTGGAAAAACAAGTAGCCGTCATGCAGGCCCAACAGGAAGAAAGAGAAAGAATTTCTGCTGACATACATGATGAACTCGGCTCCGGGATGACCACCATCCGGCTGATGAGCGAGATCGCCAAGAATAAGATGAAGGAAAATATCCCGGTGGAAATTGAAAAGATATCGAACTCGGCCAATGAAGTATTGAACAAGATGAATGCCATCGTATGGAGCATGAACAGCAGCAATGACTCCCTTGATAGTCTTATATCGTATATCAGGGCATATGCAATTGAGTTTTTTGACGGAACGACCATTGAATGCAAAGTGAATATGCCGGCAACTATTCCCTCTTATGAAATAAATGGCGACAAACGAAGAAATGTTTTCTTATGTGTAAAAGAAACGTTGAATAACGTTTTGAAGCATTCAAAAGCAAGCCGGGTAAATATTGAGATCGAGACCACCCATTCCCTTAAAATAAAAATCGACGACAACGGGTTCGGCATTGAACCGGAAAAGATTCGTCGTTTTGGAAACGGCCTCAGGAACATTGAAAGGCGAATGAAGGGAATCGGCGGAACTCATCTTATTTCCAATAATGGGGGTACTGAAACAAAACTTGAACTACCCTTATGATCTTTCGCTTTTCTTCATTGCTGAAAGAAATAAAAACAACCAGCCAACGATAAAAGCAAGACCACCAAAAGGTGTGATAATACCTGTTTTATCGAGCGAGCTGGTTTCAGCGGCCTTCCCGGCGGTAAGCAAATACAATGATCCCGAGAAAAGGATGATTCCGACAACAAATAAAATCCCTGCGATCCGTGCAAATTTTGGGTAGCATTTTTCGTAAAGCAACCCGGTTAATAGTAAAGCAAGGGCATGATACATTTGGTATTGAACACCGGTTTGAAATGTTTGCACGGTTTCAACAGGTACTATTTTTTTTAAACCATGTGCCCCAAAAGCCCCCAGCGCAACCGCTATCGCGCCAAGCAAAGCGCCAACTGCAATAAATCTCTTATGCATGAAATAATTTTTCCACTATTTTTTCAATACTCTTTTCCTCTTCTTCCACGACCATCTCGGCCTGTTCATAATAGATCTTTCTGTCGGAAAACTTTTTGATAATAAAACTTCTTAGTTGTGCATCGTCTAAATTTTTGATCAATGGGCGATGTGTCTTGTCTTTTATCAATCTTTCGTGAAGGAGATCAATAGGGGTATTTATCCAGACCGCGGTCCCGCTTTTATTCATGAACTCAATATTATTAAAATAGCAAGGTGTACCGCCCCCGGTCGCCATTATGAATGAATCATGACTTTCGGCAATGATATGAAGCGTGTCTTTTTCCAATAAACGAAAATACTCCTCCCCTTCTTCGGCAAATATCTGGCTGATCTTTTTTCCCTCGCTGGATTCAATCTGTTCATCCAGATCAAAAAATGGAAGCTGGAGTTTTTCACTCAGTTTTCTGCCCCAGTAAGTCTTGCCAGAGCCCATGAAGCCTATCAGAAAGATTTTCACCTCCAGTTACATTTTAAAATTTGAAAATTCCCTTTGCCCCTAAAGGGGAGGAATTGTACTTTTCTAATTACTGAAATTTTAGATATTTTATTACTCATCGGCTTTGATCATTAGAATTACAGAACGGTGAAAAGTGCGACGCAACGAAAGTTTAATAGTATTACTTATGCTGGTAACACAATTATTCATCTAACAACCGCAAAGAACTAACTGAAAAAAAAGAATGCAACAATCTAAGTTCCCCTTTACCGGACAGGGGTTTTATTTAAATGCGTTCAATCCCGTCACATCCATTCCTGTAATCAATAAATGAATATCATGAGTGCCTTCGTAAGTGATCACGCTTTCCAGATTCATCATATGGCGCATTACAGGGTACTCGCCGGTAATTCCCATACCGCCTAATATCTGCCTTGCATCACGACAAATATTCGTTGCCACTTCACACGAATTTCTTTTGGCCATGCTTACTTGTTGGGGTGTTGCGCGGCCTTCACTCATT
>DASVAM010000216.1:0-4393 GCA_036376375.1 Chitinophagaceae bacterium | reverse complement strand
TCTATAATTTTTTGTTTGCGTTGTATTGAATGATCGAACTTCAAAATTTGACCCGTATGTATGACTATTGGTGACCTGGTTGCGGAAAGGATCGATGAAATTAAGAGTGACAATAAACTTTTTATTAAAGAATTTCTTTTGCACTCCCATATTCATACTCAGGTTCCAGTTTACCGAGCCTTGTGGATTTCCAAAACGATTAGAAGTGAAGTTGCCAGTGAAGTTCCAGGTATCTTTAATCGAATAATGACCATTGAGCGTTGTTGTAAAAGAACCGCCATCCCTGTATTTTCTTACCTCTTTATCATAATCACTGTATTGATTATATGTATAGCTGGCACTCCAGTTTATTTTTAATTTTTTCCGAATTGTAAATCCATTCCATGTGCTTATCTCATATTCCTGCCGGTGACTGATATTTTCCCAGGTTATTTGTGTTTTTCCTTCATTTAATAATGTTCTTATTTGAGCGAAAATATCTTCTACTTTGTTATAGCCTAAACCAACGTTTAAAAAGTATTTTGGTCTAGTACGTCCTATGACCAGATCGAAATTGTGAGCCAAAGACGGATGTAATCCGGGATTGCCGTAACGGAGGTTATAAGGATCAGAAAAATCAATTGTTGGATTCAATTCATTGATCCCGGGCCTGCGAATTGTTCTTCGATAAGATAAAGTAATGTTCAGATCATCCCAGCCTTTATTGATATTGGCAAATGGTAAAAAGTTCCAATAGTCATTGCCAACTTTGGTTCCCATTTTCAGCAGGTCGAAATTGATATTTGTATTTTCTGCGGCAATACCTGCCGTTGCACTGAATTTTTCACCCAGTATTTGTTTTACCGAAGTTCGCATGTTCGTTACACCCTGGTGAAATTTGAAATTGTTGCTCAGTACCTCCAACGGGACAAATATTTTATCCGGTTTCTTCAGGTAAGAAGCATCTACTTCAATATGACTATTACTACGATGGTAAGCTGCTCCGACTGAAAGAAAGGTTTTATTTGCTATAAGTGGCTTTTCATAACTTAAGCGGATATTGTAATAAATGTTTTTACTTTCTGTGATCTGCGTTTGAAGGGAATCAATACCATTTGGCGTATGATCAGGATTGAAGTATTGCTGATAAAATATTCGTTCATTTTCATTCAGAGAAAAATTTGTACCGGCCATGATCCTGAATTGTTCTCCTGCTTGTCTCCCTTTTATTGTATAGGTGATATTTGAACCGGGATTATAATTATCTCCTTCACTCCTGATAGTTCTTTCACTTAGTTTATATATTTCATTAAAGCGGTTAAGGTTTGTGTATTCGGTGATGTTGCGGTTACTGAAATCATTTTGGTTATAGTTAAATTCAAAATGAAGATCCTGGTATTTTGAGATCTGGTAATCCATATTTAACCGCAAATAGGGTCTCAAACTTTTGTTCAGAAATTCATTTTGTGTTTTTAGATAATTTACTGAATCGGGATAAATATTTTTTCTTTCAGAATCGCCAAACCCGTTAAAACGATTAGCGGCAGTGCCCGCACTAACATTGATGGAAAATTTATTCTTCCGGTAATTAAAGCTTCCGTTAATAGTTCCTTCACCTCTTGTCCCCGCTGTAACGCTTAACCTGCCTCCCATTCCAACCTTACCTTTTCTTGTTACGATATTTATTACACCTCCCTGTTCGGTTGCATATTGCGGTGGCGGGTTGGTCATCACTTCTATCTTTTCTATAGAACTACCCGGTAATGATTCTAAAAGGTCCTGCAATTGCTGAAGATTCAATTCAACCGGTTTATCATCAATCAATATCTTTGGTTCCTTTCCCCGCACTAAAATTTTCCCATTGGGATCTTTAGAAACCAGAGGAACATTGTTGAGTAATTCGCTTGCATTACTTCCGGCAGACAGGGCCGATTCACCTGCATTGAATGTAATGTTTCCATCTTTTGATTGAATCAGCGGTTTCTCCGCATAAACAACAACGGACTCGAGTTCCGTTGAATTTGCAGCGAGAAATATATTTGCAAGATTGAAATCTGCTCTTTCAGCACGAATATGTATACTATCAATTCTTAATGATGCATGACCGACATAAGAAATTTTCAGGCTGTAATAACCGAAAGGCAGATCGTTAAAAAAGAACGCTCCATTTTTATCTGTTACCTGGGTATTTTTTTTAGTAGGGCCAATTAACTGAACGGAAACATTCGCGAGTGCTTTTGAATTAGAGGAATCTAACACGTTGCCTGTAATGATACCTGATAATTTCTTTTTCTCGTCCTGGGACAGGGCTGTAAGGCCCAAAATCAGAAAAAATGCCAGAAAGCCAACTTTCAACATAACGCAAATTTAGACGTCGGGGTGGTTGAAAACCTGCTTTTTGTAGCTGTGAAGGCCGCTCTTAACTTTTTGTGCATGTCATCCTGTCACTAACTCATCCGAAATGCCTAAATTTGCAGTCCAATTTTAGATTTTGATGCTCGATTATATTTCTGATAAAGTGCAGGACGAAACAAGACAAGGAGAGGCATTTGCTCCTTTCCAGAGCGATACCAACCAGTACAAAAAGCTGTTTTATATAGAAAGCTATGGTTGCCAGATGAATTTTTCTGACAGCGAGATCGTGGCTTCTATTTTAAACAAAGAAGGCTTTGGCGCTACCCGCAACTTTGAAGAGGCTGATCTTGTTCTATTAAACACATGCTCTATTCGCGAAAAGGCGGAACAAACAGTCAGAAAAAGGTTAACTGAATTTAAGAAAATTAAATCAGCTAAACCCGGAATGTTGATCGGGATGCTCGGCTGCATGGCCGAAAGACTAAAATCAAAATTACTCGAAGAAGAAAAGCTGGTTGACCTGGTAGTTGGGCCAGATGCCTATCGCACATTACCCGGATTAATTTTAGAGGCAGAAAGCGGACAAAAAGCAGTGAATGTTTTATTGAGCCGCGAAGAAACTTATGCGGATATTTCACCGGTGCGTCTGGATAGCAATGGCGTAACTGCATTTGTAAGTATTATGCGTGGGTGTAATAACATGTGTAGTTTTTGTGTTGTTCCATTCACGAGGGGAAGAGAAAGAAGCCGGGATGCAGTTTCTATAGTAAGAGAATGTAAAGATCTGTTTGAGAGAGGATTCAGAGAAGTTACGCTGTTGGGACAGAATGTCGATAGTTATTATTTCGTTGATGAAACAAAAGATGAGCTGGTCACATTTGCCAACTTACTTGAAAAGGTCGCCGGTATTTCACCATTATTGCGGGTTCGGTTCTCTACATCACATCCAAAAGATATCACAGATGATGTGCTGCACACCATGGCCAGATACGAGAATATCTGCAAATACATTCATTTGCCGGTTCAAAGCGGAAGTACCAGGATCCTGCAATTAATGAACCGTACTTATACAAGAGAATGGTACAAAGCAAAGGTGGACCGGATCAGGGAAATAATTCCTGATTGCGGGATCTCATCGGATATCATAGCGGGGTTTTGTACAGAGGACGAGGTGGATCATAGAGATACTTTAGAAATTATGGAATACAGCCGGTATGATATGAGCTATATGTTTTTTTACAGTGAAAGACCCGGCACCCTTGCAGAAAGAAGATATAAAGATGACGTGCCTTTGGATGTAAAGAAAAAGAGACTACAGGAAATTGTGGAAGTTCAGGGCAAATTGTCGGTTGCCAGCAATAAAAACGATATTGGAAAAACATTTGTGGTGTTAATTGAAGGTGAAAGCAAACGAAGCGATAAGGACTGGATGGGAAGAAGCTCGCAAAATAAAGTGATCGTTTTCCCTAAAGGAGGTTATGATCTTAAGAAAGGAGACTATGTATCTGTGAAAGTGAATGACTGTACACAGGCTACATTACTTGGAAATATTATTAATCAACAAATCTAAGTTTGCCGTCTGAGGCGGAGAGAAGGGTATGGAAATTCAAAGCATAAAAAACAGGTTCGGAATAATTGGGAACTCACCTGCCCTTAATTATGCATTACAGGTTGCAGTTCAGGTTGCCAATACTGATCTCACCGTATTGATCATGGGAGAAAGCGGCGTGGGTAAAGAAGTTTTTTCACAGATCATTCATGCGCTTAGTGCACGAAAGCACAATCCATTTATTGCAGTAAACTGCGGCGCCATTCCCGAAGGAACCATTGACTCTGAATTATTCGGTCATGAAAAAGGTTCATTTACCGGTGCGGTTGATTCACGCAAAGGTTATTTTGAAACCGTAAACGGTGGAACCATTTTTTTGGATGAAATTGGGGAACTGCCATTAGGAACGCAAGCTCGTTTATTGCGAGTGCTGGAAACCGGTGAATATATCCGCGTCGGCTCTTCTAAAGTGCATAAAACAGATGTCCGGGTAATTGCGGCAACAAACAA
>DASVAM010000213.1:0-3212 GCA_036376375.1 Chitinophagaceae bacterium | reverse complement strand
TGGGAAAAATTGAAAAACGTTGGCAAGATCTCGCCGAAAGTTTTACCGGAAGATGTGGTCCTGATCTCCACAAGGGACTATGAGAAAGAAGAAAAATATGTGATCGATAAACATAATATAAAACTGATCACGACCAAAGAGGTAAGAACAAAAGGTCCTGAGAATATTGTTCGTGCTGTTACCCGCTATCTTGATGACTGCACAGATATCTATATAAGTTTTGATGTGGACGCGCTGGATTCTTCAATTTCAAGAGGCACGGGGACGCCGGTGGGAAACGGTCTGCGGGACAGAGAAGTCGAAGATCTCATCAGTAAATTCATGTACAATCGTAAAGTTTGTTGTTTTGAAATAACAGAAGTAAATCCCACTCTTGACAAGGAAAACCTTATGGCCGAAATTGCTTTCAACATTCTGCAAAGGAGTGTGAATGTATTGATGATGAATTAACTGCTGATTGAACTGATTTAACTGATTAAGATGTCAAGGATTTTATTTCCTATTTTATTTACGGCTGTTTCCTATCTTTCTTTTGCACAAAACAAAACATATAATGACTCCATTGAATCTTACTTTAAGAAATATGTAAAGGAACATGAAATCGTGAGCGGAAAAGACAAAGATTTGATATCCTTCTTTCCCGTTAATGAAAAATACAGGATCCCCTGCAAGTTTGAGCGAACGATGAATTCTCCGTGGTTCAGCATGGAAAGTTCAGGACCAATTAAAAAAAACTACAGAGTTTACGGCATCATTCATTTTACAGTGAATGACACTGCCGTTACGCTAAACATATATCAAAGCCAGGACCTGATGGGGTCAAAGGAATACAAAGACCATTTGTTTATTCCATTTGCAGATGCAACTACCGGTGAAGAAACTTATGAAAGCGGACGATATATTGATCTTGACATACAGGAAATTGCGGATGACAAGTATGTGATTGATTTCAACAAGGCGTACAATCCGTATTGTGCTTATGTAAGCGGAAAGTTCAATTGCCCAATCCCGCCAGCCGAGAATAGATTGATTGTTGCTATCCGGGCAGGTGAAAAAACTTTTACAAAAACCAATAAGGCTATGTGAAACTATTGTGCCCTATGTGCCTATGTGGTGAAAAAAATACCACATAGGGAAAATAGAAAAATAAAGAGCACATAGTTTAGCTGAAAGTTTTTTTCAAGCCTTCTTCAAAACTTATTGGATCATACCCTAATTCCTTTTTTGCTTTGTCAATAATGAACCCCGTTTTCAACGGCCTTCTTGCCGGTTGACTAAAACTGTCAGCCGTAACTTTTTTTAATACAGAACCATCAAGTTTCAGCTGATCTGCAGTTTTGATCGCCATCTGGTAAGGGGTTAACAGATCTTTGCCGGAGAGATGAAAGATTCCTGTCGCTTTTTTTTCAATAATGGAAACAATTCCTCTTGCAAGGTCTTCAACATAGGTTGGTGTTCTTACCTGGTCATCCACTACGTTGTACTCCTCTCCTTTCTCCAGTTTTTCTTTAACGATCTTTAAAATATTAGCGTGACCCGAATGATTCTTCCCATACAATAAAACTGTTCTTACGATAGCCCAATCATGTTCATATTCCCTCACTGCTTCTTCCGCTTCCAATTTAGTACGGCCATAATAATTCACGGGCCCGGGAAGATCTTCTTCCCGATACATCCCTTTTTCACCGTCAAAAACAAAATCGGTTGAAAGAAAAATGAAAAAGCTTTTAAGCTCTTCTGAGTTAATTAATAATTGTACCGTACCTTCTACATTTACCAGGTAAGCCAGCATTTGATTTGTTTCGCATTCATCAGGCTTACTCATGGCGCCTGCATGCACAACAACTTCAGGCTTCATTGTCTCAAAAACATCATGAATGGAAAATGGATCGGTAAAATCCATTTCTAAGTATTGAAAATTCTTATGCGCTGAAAATGGTAAGCGGCATTTTCCACGACCCGTGGCGATTACAGGATACTCGTTCGCAAGTAATTGCTCAACAAGAAAATAGCCGAGAAATCCATTGGCGCCGGTGATGAGTACTTTCATAAAAATGCCCCCGGATGTAAGGGGGCTTAGTGATCCCGTCAGGATTCAAACCTGAAACCTTCTGATCCGTAGTCAGATGCTCTATTCAGTTGAGCTACGGGACCAATGGGCGGCAAAAATAAGGCAAAATGGACAGTGAGCCAAACAGTCATTAACCTGAAGTCTATCCCCCTCGTTGGCTAACCACATTTTAAAGCTTAAGCATCGGATCACTATCGTTCAAAAGAAAATATCTCAACATCCTTATTCTTTTTACCTTTTATCAGTGAAGCAATGATCTCTCCTGCCACCTGGCTGAATGTAATTCCATTGCCTCCAAATCCAAGCGCAAAAAAACTGTTAGGTAGTCTTTTATATGATCCAATATAGGGAAGCCCGTCTTTTGTTGAACCAAATACACCCGCCCAGCTGAATTCTGTTTTAAAAGGAATTGAGGGAAATATGTTTTTAAAGTCTTTTTCGAGCTGTCTTGCTTTCGGTAAAATGAGCTTGTCTCTTTTGGTATGGGAAAAAAATTCCTCATCCCGCCCACCAACGATAATGCGATTGTCATTTGTCGTAGTTAAATAAAGGTAGGGTTTAGCAGTATTCCAGATGACCGTATCAGGTTCCCCAAACCTAACAGGTCTATTAAAGTTTTCACTTGCAATGGCATAGGTGCTCGTTAGTTTCACGATAGGTTTTGTGATAAAATCGACTACTTCATAGCCTGTTGCGTATACAAGCTTCTTTGCAGTGATAGCAATCTTTTCCCGGGTTTTTAATCGAACGCTTTGGCGATCGTGCCTGATGCCAATAACAGGCGTGCGGTCGTAAACACTCAATCCTTTTTGAATATTGTACTGCAATAAGCGATGTGTAAGGGCATAAGCATCAGTGGAAGCAGCAAGATCAGACAGTATTGCACCGGGTGATGAAAATCCAAATTGTTTAAACACGCGGATTTCATTTAACCACTTCACTTTAAATCCGTGCTTCTCTCTCGTTTCATATTCTCTTTCCAGGAAGGCAATATCCTTTTTAAATGCTGCACAGTACAGACTTTGTTTCATCCTGAATGCATCCATCCCAATTTTTGCTGCAATAGCTGAAAGTTTTACAATCGCTGATGCTCCCAGTTTATAGGAGCGAACCGCATTTTTCTCTCCTACTATTTCTATTA
>DASVAM010000210.1:0-2336 GCA_036376375.1 Chitinophagaceae bacterium | reverse complement strand
TTACCTGAGTCGGTTACATAAAAAAGCGCCGGTTGAATTTTTGAATTTTGTTTTATGAACTTAAAATATTTTAAAGAATCCGATGGCGCTTTTCCAAGAAATACAGTCAACCAGATATAGTTTGTGCTGGGGCTGATCTCTAAGCCCATTGGAACATCCAATCCGCCTTTGTTCACCGTTATTTCATATTTTTCTTTTCCCGGAGTGGTGACAATGTCTTTCACCGTATGGCCCAGTTGAACTAATAACTCTTTCAATCTTGCCTGATTAATGGGGTCACAATCTGATCCAGGGGCGGGTGTTGGTGAGCTCTGGGCATAATTAATAAAACTGAAATGGAGTAGGAATAAAGAAGAAAGCAGAAAGATAAAAGGCTTTTTCATAAATTTTTTAGAATAGATTTTAAAAGTAGACAATCGGTTGCACTCAACAAAAAAGCATCCACTTTCATGAATGCTCATTATTAATTATTAATTCTTAATTATTAATTATTAATTGTTCAAGCCTCTCTACCATGGCAATTCTTATACTTCTTCCCGCTTCCACAAGGACAAGGATCATTTCTGCCGATCTTTGGCGCCACTTTTACCGGTTGTTGTTTTACACTGGTGCCGGAAGGATCGTAATAATCTTTTTCATTCGCTGCATAATCCTGTCCTGCTGTATCGATCTCTTCTTTGTTTGCTTTTAATTTGCTGAGATCAGTTTTTTCACGACGCCCTTCACGCAAGGGGGCCTGTTGCTCCTGTTGTGGTAATGCTGCATGACACATGAACGAAACAATATTCCTGTTCGTTTCACTATCCATGTTCTTAAACAAGTTGAAGGCTTCCATTTTATAAATGACCAATGGATCTTTTTGTTCAAGATAGGCTGTTTGCACACTTTGTTTAAGATCATCCATGGCACGCAGATGTTCTTTCCATGATTCATCAATAACGGAAAGTGTGATGTGACGTTCAAGCGCATCGCTAAGCTCCTGGCCGTTGGTATCAAGTGTCTTTTGCAGATTGGTCAGTACATTGATGATCTTACGACCGTCGCTAAATGGAACGACCACGTTTTCTATGTGATTGCCTTGTGATACCCGAATGTTTTTAAAAACAGGTAATGCCTGCTTCCTGATCTCTTCTTTTTTACGATCGTAATTTTCGGTGGCCTCATTGTATAGCTTTTCGATCAATGAATTTTCATCGGCTTTCAAAAATTCTTCTTTCTCAATTTTTGTATCCATTCCAAAATTCACAATACAATCCAGCTTGAAACCTTCATAATCTTCCTGTTCACGATACGTGGCGATCAATCCTTCTGCAACGACAGAAAATGCGTTATCAATATCAAGCGCCAGTCTTTCTCCGAACAACGCATGCTGACGTTTTCCATAAACAACATTTCGTTGCTTATTCATTACATCGTCATATTCCAATAATCTTTTACGAATGCCAAAATTATTTTCCTCCACTTTTTTCTGTGCTCTTTCAATGCTTGATGTGATCATGCTATGCTGTATCACTTCCCCTTCCTTATAACCCAGCTTGTCCATGATCTTGGCAATACGTTCACTACCGAACATACGCATCAGGTCATCTTCCAGCGCAACATAGAATTGGGAAGTACCAGGGTCACCTTGTCTTCCTGCCCGACCACGAAGCTGCCTGTCTACACGACGGCTGTCGTGACGTTCCGTACCGATGATCGCTAAACCTCCGGCTTCTTTTACACCTGGTCCAAGTTTGATATCCGTACCACGACCCGCCATGTTCGTAGCAATAGTAATTGCCCCGGGTAAACCTGCTTCCGCCACAATTTGGGCTTCACGTGCATGTTGTTTTGCATTCAAAACATTGTGTGGGATCTTTTTTACCTGCAACATTTTACTCAGCAATTCACTTACCTCCACAGAAGTCGTACCGACAAGTACCGGTCTTCCCGCGTTGCGTAATGCTTCAATTTCATCAATGGCTGATTTATATTTTTCTCTTTTGGTTTTATAAACGAGATCCTGGTGATCTTTCCGGACCATTGGAAGATTGGTAGGAATCGTAACTACATCCAGCTTATAAATGTCCCACAGCTCTTTTGCTTCTGTTTCCGCCGTACCGGTCATACCGGCCAGCTTATGATACATGCGGAAATAATTTTGTAATGTGATAGTCGCATAAGTTTGTGTAGCTGCTTCGATCTTTACATTTTCTTTTGCTTCAATAGCCTGGTGTAAACCATCAGAATATCTTCTTCCATCGAGAATACGACCGGTTTGTTCATCTACAATTTTTACGGCACCATCCATTACTACATATTCCACATCTTTTGCGAACAAAGTATACGCCTTTAGA
>DASVAM010000209.1:0-2280 GCA_036376375.1 Chitinophagaceae bacterium | reverse complement strand
TTCACATAACTCATGGTCTCTATACTCAACGATTTTTTAGATTCGATCACATATTTTTCAGCCGCCGTATCGTTATTTACTTTTAAAAGCCCCACATAGCCTTTGGATTCGTAATTATAGGAATTAACATCTCCAGGATATTCGAAAATCACAGATGATGAATCGCTTTCAAGATTCTTTTGCAAAAATCCCGGATCATTTACAACGGCGATTTTTACCTTAGATCTGGATTTAACTGCCAATAGCGTAGATCCTATAATAAAAGCTACAATAATGATGGGGAACAAAAACGTTGAAAGGAGAAAAGTTTTATTTCTAACTCGTGTCAGATATTCTCTTTTTATTACAAGCCATATCTTATTCATACAATAATATTATGCGGTGATTTCCTGGAATTGTCTGGTTAATGGGGTGCCTTCAACAAGCTTGATAAAAATATCGTTGAGCGACGGCAGCATTTCGTTAAACGAAACAATTTTGGCTTCTTGCTGAAGAAAATAGTGCAAAACATCAGTGGGCCGATAACCTTCTCTGATCTTTACAACGTATTGATGATCCTTTGTGCCCACCATCTCAAAGGGCGGATTACCATTAAGACTTGTTGGAATTTCTTCAAACCCGACGCTAAAGAGATTCTCTTTGTATTGATGTTTTACCCCTTTCACTGTCCCATCCAGGATTATTTTTCCTTTATTTACAAGAATAATATGATCACAGATCTCTTCCACCTGTTCCATCCGATGCGTGCTGAAAATGATTGTTGATCCTTTTTGTGCCAGTTTATAGATCTCGTCTTTGATCAGGTTACTGTTTACAGGGTCGAGACCGCTAAAGGGTTCATCAAGAATGATCAATTTGGGTTCATGTAATACGGTTGTAACAAACTGTAACTTTTGACTCATTCCTTTTGACAGGTCTTCCACTTTTTTTGTCCACCAGCTTTGCATTTCAAACTTTATAAACCATTCTTTTATTTTGGTGATTGCATCTTTCTTACTAAGTCCTTTTAATTGGGCAAGATAAGTTGCCTGTTCCCCTATTTTCATCTTTTTATAAAGCCCCCGTTCTTCGGGCATATAACCAATATGAACCACGTCATTGATGGGATCGAATTTTTTTCCGTCAAAAATAATTTGACCATCATCCGGATAAAAAATCCCGGTGATCATTCTGATCAATGTTGTTTTACCAGCACCATTCGGACCAAGCAAGCCAAAAATGCTTCCTTTTTCGACATCAAAGCTGATATCATCAACTGCCTTTTGTGTGGCAAAATATTTCTTCAGGTTTCGAACTTCCAGTAAAGCCATAATGAATAATTTCCTTTATCAAAATTAAGTACGCAGGGGTACTATATTGTAAAATAAATGCCGGTGGCACGGATAATTCCTAGAAAAGACTCTCCAACCGACTTGCTGCGATCGCTAAAGCGATTCGTTCGCCGTCAATTGCGGCACTTACGATCCCGCCCGCATAGCCCGCTCCCTCGCCACAGGGGTACAGGTTTTCTATCTGCGGGTGTTGAAGTGTTTGTGGGTTGCGGGGAATCCGAACAGGTGATGAAGTTCTTGATTCCGTGGCGACAATGACCGCGTCATTCGTGTAGTATCCTCTCATTTTTTTGCCAAATTCTTTAAACCCGGTTCTCAATCTTTGATGAATAAAGGATGGCAAAACATGTTTTAAATCAGCCGGCTTAATTCCTGGCAGATACGAGCATGGGGGTAATGAGGAACTCAACCTATCCTCACAAAAATCAACTAGTCGCTGTGCCGGGGCTACGAATTTCCCACCCCCTGCAGCAAATGCCTTTTGCTCTGTTTCCTGTTGAAAATACATGGCCGATAACGGTCCGTATTTTTCATACTTGTAAACATCTTTTTCTTCAACCGAGACGACAATTCCACTATTTGCAAAGGGATTATTTCTTTTGGAGGGTGACCAGCCATTCACCACAAGTTCGTTAGGATTAGTAGCAGCAGGCGCAATGATTCCGCCCGGGCACATGCAAAATGAAAAAACACCTTTTCCATCAACCTGGTGAACCAGGCTGTATGATGAAGGTGGGAGAAATTCATCCCTGGCTATACAATGATATTGCACAGAATCGATCAGGGATTGTGGATGTTCCACTCTAACTCCCAGCGCAAAGGGTTTAAATTCAATTTTAATTTTTTTCTCGTGGAGCATTAAAAAAATATCCCTAGCAGAATGACCCGTGGCAAGTATGACAGCAATTCCTTCGGCTGTTGCACCGTCAGCAGTTATAACTTTTTTAAT
>DASVAM010000208.1:0-5470 GCA_036376375.1 Chitinophagaceae bacterium | reverse complement strand
TGCAGCTGTCATATTGATATAAGCCTGCTCAACGGATCTTTGCAGCTGTGTCTTTGCAGTTTTCTCGATCAGCACATTATTCCTCAGATCGATCTTTGCGAGTTTGATCCTGTTTCGTTGCTGAAGCGCATTAAAGATCGGGATGCGTACATCGAAGCTGATCCCGGAGCTGCGATTATTGTTGAACTGATCCAAATAACTTATGTTTTCATCGAAATAATTATTTTGCTTTTTGAAGACGGGTGATTGTGTACCATTCACCACTACATAATCAGATGACTGAACGTCCATAGTATTTAAAAAAATTGGCGTTGTAGCAGTATTCGAATAGTTAGTGCTGATACCTGCATTTAAATCAAGGACAGGCAATAAGCCGCCCTTCGCTACTTTCACAGCTTTCTCGGCACTTTGCGTAGAATAGTTCACCGCTTTTATCTGAGCAAATTGCTGCATGGCCGTTTCATATATCTTATCGGGAGTATCTGCATACATTTCAGTAAAAGACGTTACATCCAATCGTTCCACTGTTACATTTTTATCATAAGGGACATTCATAAACTCGAAAAGATTGATCCTGGCTGTCTCTACTGCCGTTTGTGTATTGATCAAATTTACCTGGTCACCGGCATATTGTCCTTTTATATCTGACAGATCGGATGGCCTGATCGCACCTTCTTTATTCAGGATCTCAAGCCGGTCAACTTGTTGTTTCGTCAATTCCATTTGGTTGCGGGCCTGTACAAGCTGGTCTTCGTTATTCAGCACCTGCAGATAAGCAAGGATTATACTGAGCGTCAGATTATCTTTTCTTTGCTGCAGGGTCATTTTTGAAGCCTCATACGTAAACCTGTTTTGCTTAACAAGATTTTGCAGTACGAAGCCATTGAATATAGTGACGCCGCTGCCAAGCGAAAAATAGGATGACTGGTTATTATCAGTAATGTAGCTATTGGTAAACTGGTCAATACTACGACCTGCCCTAAATGCATAACCACCCGTAGCATTTAGATCCGGAAGCCTGTTAAGCTTTGCCTGTTTCCACCTCACTTCATCTGCCTGGTTCTGCAGATCGCTTTGCAATACGTCCAGGTTATTGGCAATACCCATATCAATGCATTGTTGCAGGGTCAGTCGCTGACCTTGCGCATTTAAAAATGAAAACGAAATAAAAAGTGCTATACCTAAAAAAATGTTTTTCATTATTAATTATTAATTTCTAATTATTAATTATTCTGGATCATCCCATCCAGCAGATTAATGATCCTTGTTCCATAAGAAGCATTTTTTTCAGAATGGGTTACCTGTATGATGGCTACACCTTCATTATTTAATTCTTTAAACAGGTTCATGATCTCCTCCCCCTGCTTTGAATTCAGGTTACCGGTCGGCTCGTCGGCCAATAACAATTTTGGTTTGGCGATCAATGCCCTTGCTATGCCCACCAACTGTTGCTGACCGCCGGAAAGTTGCGTTGGAAAAAGATCTTTCTTTCCAACAATATTGAAACGATCAAGTATGTCAGCCACCATTGCTTTCCGTTCGGAAGTTTTTACATTCTGATAGATCAACGGTGTTTCAATATTCTCATACACCGTCAATTCATCTATCAGATGATAAGCCTGGAAGACGAAGCCGATATACTGCTTGTATAAAGACGTTCGTTGCTTCTCCTTTAACTTGTGCACCGATTCATGAAGAAAATTATATTCTCCTTCATTGAATTCATCCAGCATACCGATCACATTCAGCAAGGTGGATTTGCCGGAGCCAGAGGGTCCCATTATAGAAATAAACTCACCTTCCTTTACTGAAAGATTCACATCCTTTAATAAAAAAGTCCTGTTGTTACCAGTGTTCACCCATTTGTAAATTCCTTTTAGTTCGATCATAGATTTATCTTTTTTGCTTTGTTCGCCCGCATTAACGAGCGAAACATGATTTATAATTTACTCAGTTCTTAAAGATCTTACCCCGTCCAGATAGCTATCGGGATCATCGGGATCCCGTTACTACTCACTCCGTTCGTAGCGACTTCACAGGATTAGCGGCGGCGGCTTTTAATGAATGATAGCTTACTGCAATGATGGCCAGCAACAAACCGATACATCCTGCCGCAAAAAAGAATATCCAGCTTAATTTAATACGGTACGCAAAATTTTCCAGCCAGCTATTCATAAAATAAAAAGCAAGCGGCACAGCGATCACCAGTGCGATCAGTGCCAGCTTCATTACATCTTTATTCAATAAAACAAAAATATTGGCAAGTGATGCCCCCATTACTTTACGTATTCCCACTTCCTTTGTCCTGTTTACAGCGTACAATGCCGATAAGCCAAACAAGCCCAGACAAGCAATGATCACTGCAAGAATGGTAGCTGCATTCACGGCTTTCAGCCATTGTGAATAGGACTCATATCCTTTCTTTACCTCTTCATCCACAAAAGAAAAATTGAATGGTTGCTTTCCGGTTATTCTACTCCAGTTTGTTTTAATACGATCGATCACGTTTGGTAGTTCCTGGCCAGGCTTTATTTTCAGGTAGGTAAAACTGAATCCATATTTACCACCGATCATGTGATAAGCCGGCGAAACTTTTTGAGTCGCATTGAAAAACTGGTAGTCATCACAAACTCCAATGATCCTTGCTCCCATTGGCCCATTGATCTCATCAAGTGGAGGTTGCCCGAGTAATTTGTATAACGTCTCATTCACGACGATGGCCATACGCACAGAAGAAGAGCCTTCCACTTTTTTGTCGGCAGGTATTTCGATCTTTGCAGAATCTGTCGGCATATCACCTGAAAAAAATCTTCCTTTGATGAGTTTTATCTTTAAAAATTCGAAATAATTAAAGTCGACCGGTACCTGGTAGATCATTTCTCTTTTTCCATCAATGATATGCCCGTTCATATTGAATCCCCAGCCAAATTTCGATCCGCTTGAGGTCACATTGTCAATTGCGGGATCTGTCGCCGCATATTGATACATCCGTTTAGTTAAGGCCTTCCGATCAGGATCATCCCAGTCATGAGGATTCTCAAGCAGCATCACCTGTTCTTTATCGAACCCAAGATTCATCTTGTTCATATAATTCATCTGCCGGGCGATCACCAATGAAGAAATAATAAGTAACACACAAGCCGCATACTGTGCCACCACCAATGCTTTTGAAAGTACCGGGTTGATCTTTACACTACTGAACTTCCGAAGCATGTTTAATGGTTTCATGCCGCTCATTACAAGAGCAGGATAAAAGCCGGCCGTAATTCCAAGCACAATAAATAAACAAGCTGCTCCCAACAGAAAATTGCCGAATGAAAAATTGCCGACATCAAGCGAAGATCCTATCAAAGAATTAAAGTAAGGCAATGCAGTGATACAGATCAAAATACCGGCAACAACCGACAGTAAAACGAGTATTTGCGTTTCAGTTAAAAATTGCAAGACAATATTTTTCCTCTCTGCACCGAGCGTTTTCCTGATACCTACCTCCTGCGAACGGGAAACTGTATTGGTGAGGGTGAGCAAGACATAGTTTACACATGCGATCAACAATATAATTAAAGCCAATGCCGCTAATTGGTATATGTTTTCAAGATTGGTATAATGACCCCATGGATTTGAAATATTATAATGTGCATCCCCAAATGGACAGATGGATAAATGAAAGTCAGCCAGTTTACTTTCTTTATCATTCTTTTGCCATTCTTTCACCTCATTCGCATAATAGGTCCTTGAAAATGAAATCAGTTTCTGTTCAAAAGCCTGTGCATTCGTATTTTTTTTCAATAAAAGGATCGCTGTGTAATTAAATTGATTTTTACTCCTGTCAGCCTTATGTTCCAGGTGTGAAGGATGTGCTTCCAGCGGCATGACCATGTCATAATCATAACTGGAATTGGTTGGAAAGTCTTTTGCAACGCCGGAAACTGTATAAAGGATCGTATCTGATTTTGCAAAACTGATCGTCTTTCCTACCGGGTTATCTTTTCCAAAAAGACGTTTGGCTGTCCGTTGATTAATGACAATATTGTGTTTATCATTTAAACTAGAAGCTGCATTTCCATATATCAAAGGAAAATCAAAAACACTGAAGAAGTTTTTTTCTGCGTAAGTTACCTTATGGTCTCCCATTTTAAAAGACTCGTTATTATACCAAACAACCTTATTGCCGGCTCCCTGGCTTCGAACAACAGCTTCCACTTCGGGAAAAGCTGTTTGAATATCATCTGGCAGCACATAGGGATGAACAAGCATATTATTAACATCATTATCCCTGCTCATCATAAATGAAAAAAAGCCTTTTTTGGGTTCTTGTTTTCCGAAAGTGAACATATTAGTGGCTTCGAGCCTGTGCAACCTGTCAGCATTTTTATGAAAGCGATCAAAAGATCTTTCCTGCTGCATATACATAAATACTAGCATGCAAAAAGCAGCTGCAATGGAAAGCCCAAGGAGGTTGATACCGCTGTACACTTTTTTATTAAGCAAGTTGCGAATCCCTATTTTAAAATAGTTTATAAACATAGCGTCTGACTACTATTCGTTTCTTAATGATTTTACTGGATTCACGGAAGCACCCCTGATCACCTGAACGCATATCGTGGCGATCGTGATGATAAAGATCACGACAAGAAAAAAGATCATTAATGAAATATTTAGTTTATCATGATAGACAAACAAGCTTTCGAACATTTTTCCCGTGATATAGCTGAGCGGAAGTGCAATGATACCCGCAATAATAAGCAGCTTGATATAACTCCAGGAGATCAGGTTGACTATTTGCGAGACCGAAGCTCCTACCACTTTTCGTATCCCGATCTCCCTGATCCTTTTTTCTGTACTATACGTTACCATACCAAACAGCCCCATTAAAGTGATCGCAAAAATGATAATAGCAAGCAGGAACATGAACTTCATATCCTCTATTGGAAAATACCTGTTATAAATATCTTTATCATACCAGCTTGCAACCATCGCTTCATGCGGATACAACTTCTTCCATATTTCTTCCATGTCTGCTTTAAATGTATTCTCAGAAACCACTGCCCTGGTTTTTACAGACAGTACATGAAACTGCGACGGATCATATCGCATGATCACAGGTTGCACTTCGAACTGGTAATTCGCGTAGCAAAAATCTTTTAGCACACCTGCAATTCGTACTTCTGCGCCATTATTTAAAATCAGCATTTTACCAATGGCTTCCTGGGCTTTCCCTAATCTTAAATTTTTAACCGCTTTTTCATTTACCAAAATAAAATTCCCTGCCGAGTCAGCATTTGACAGGGGCAGGTTGGAGCCGGCCACTATTTTAAGCTTCATATTTTCAATAAAATAATTGTCGGTAGCAAAATAATAAGACAATAAATTCTCATCATTCTTATTCGCTTTTACGGCATACTCCGCGGGGTTTGAGCCAAAGGGCATCGAAGTAAGCCCCACTCTTTCTACATTTTTATTTTTTAAT
>DASVAM010000207.1:0-4486 GCA_036376375.1 Chitinophagaceae bacterium | reverse complement strand
GGCACTTCCGGCACATATTTTTTCCAGACCTGTTCTATCTTGCTTATTGATTGCTGTGCACTTTGAGCAGGGTTCAGTCGCAGAATTGTATTCCACATGTTGGTATCCGCCTCTATATGATATAACGTGGGACGCACCGGGTAAAAAGGTGACTCCTGCATGATATCGCTTATAATACCAATAATGGTATAAGGTTTTTTATCCCATTTCAAGGTTTTTCCAACCGGGTTTTGAATGGCTAAAAACCTGGCAGCGGATTCGTTAACGATAAACGCCAGGGAATCTGTCGAAAATTCTCTTGAAAAGTCACGCCCCTCTTTAATTTTCCATTTTACCGTCTCACCAAATTCGAACGATACCCCGTTGTTCGGGAAATCAACAGCAAGGTTAGGGTCTTTACCCTCCCAATCAAATCCACCATTCGAGTTCCACACATCCGTCAGCGGACTTTGGCAACCGGTCATTTCCTCAATGGCTCCTGAATTTTTTAATTCGTTCCTGATCGCTTCATAATGTTCACCGATTTCCTTTTGCATACCCATCGTGATCAAACCATTTCGTGTATAACCAATCGGCCGGTCCTTTGCATGTTGTATTTGCTGGTAAATAACGATCGTTGCGATGATCAATGCTACTGAAACGGTAAACTGTAATACAACTAAAACTTTACGCGGAATAGAAGCGAACCTGCCTACCCGAAATGTTCCTTTCAATACTTTTAGTGGCTGAAACGAAGAAAGATAAAACGCAGGGTAGCTTCCCGACAATAATCCTGTAATGAGGATAAATGCAATATTGAAAAGCCAGAAGAATGGACTTTGCCAGGGTACCGATATCTTTTTGCCAGCTACATCATTAAATAAAGGCAATGATACTACCACCAGGATCAGGGATAATACAAAAGCTAACAATACAACTAAATATGATTCTCCAAAAAACTGGTTGATCAACTGCCAGCGCATAGAACCAACGGTTTTGCGGATGCCAACTTCCTTTGCTCTTTTTTCACTGCGCGCCGTCGCCAGGTTCATGAAATTGATACAGGCTAATATCAATACAAAGATGCCAATAATGCCAAACAATCGAACCGTCCTGATGTTCCCACCAGTGTTCACGCCGTCTTTAAATTCATTATACAAATTCCATCTGCTCATTGGCTGGAGAAAAACGATCCATTGATATTTTGCCTCGTCCTTGCCTACATTGTTCAGTTTTACATTTTTGATCTTTGCAGAAACTTTTTCCATATCTGCATTATCCGCGATCTGCACAAAAGTTTGGGAAAAATTACTTCCCCAGGGTTCAGTCATTTCTTTTGACCATGGATTTTGGATCTCCCATAATTTCCAGGGCATCATAATTTCCAGGTTATGAAAAGTTGTATTGTCAGGCAGATCTTCATAAACACCGGTCACTTTTACATCATGGTTCCTGTCAAACTTTATCATCTTATGCATCGGATCCTCCTTGCCAAAGATGGCTTCCGCAGTCGATCTTGAAAGCAGGATGGAGTAAGGATCATTGAGACCCGCTCTTGTGCCTTTCAGCATTTTAAGCGAAAACATTTCCGGTGCGGCAGGTTCAAAGTAGTTGCCGGTCTTACTAAATGGCTTATTATCGATAGAAAGTAAATGGCTACCTGTCCATGATGACTGTATTACATATTGAAAGTCACTTCCAAACTTTGCACGCAACTCCGGACCCATTAATGCGGGGTTCGCTACTTGTGTGGCCCATTTCCCGTTAAAATTTGCATGCTGCATTACCTGCGCAATGCGATCATAATTCTTGTGGTACTGGTTGAAAGTAAGTTCATCATTTACCCATAAGCCAATTAATATTGCTACCGCCATACCAACGGCAAGACCACCAATATTAATGGCGCTATATCCCTTGCTTTTAATCAAATTTCGCCAGGCGATCTTGAAATAATTTTTTATCATAAGCCCCTCCTAACCTCCCCAAAGGGGAGGGATTTTGTAGTTAATATTAATTGCAGTCTCTCATATTTTGAGCCTCTCAAAGCCCCTCCTTTGGAGGGGTTGGGGAGGCTTTTTATTCAGTTCTTAAACTTTTTACCGGGTTAGCAATAGCCGCTTTCAACGCCTTTAATCCTACTGTGAATAATGCGACGAATAGCGCTAATGCGCCTGCGATCACAAATATCCACCAGTATAATTTTGTCCGGTATGCAAAATCGCCGAGCCAGCTATTCATCAGCCACCATGAAACAGGAATAGCCAGTACTGATGCGATCAATACCAGCCTGATAAAATCTTTTGACAACATGGCCACTATCCCGGTTACAGAAGCGCCCAGCACTTTTCTTATGCCAATTTCCCTGATACGTTGTTCGGCTGCATAAGTGGCAAGACCCAACAAACCGAGACAGGCAATAAGAATTGTCAACGCGGCAATGACAAGAAAAATAACCTGTCGCTTCTGATCATCACGATAAAAGTTCTCCCATTGCTTATCAAGGAAATTATATTCGAAAAGATGACTGGCATCTACCTTATGCAAAATACCCTCCAGTTGTCTTAATGTTTGCTCAACATTTCCTGTGGCAAGCCTTACAGTAAAATAATCAATACTATGAACTGGATTATTGGTATAGGCAAGAATTAATGGCGCCACCGCCTCTCTTAAAGAACGGAAATTAAAATCCTTTGTGATACCAACTACTCTTGCCTTAAAAGGCTGGTTCAACTGGTTAACATTGCCGCTAAAATCAATAGAGGGAATTTCTATTTGCTGTTCAGAAGGTTCTTTTATACCAAGCATTTCTGCAGCAGTTTCATTGATCATGACCGCAGATGAGTCAGCAGGATTTGCCGAAAAATTTCTTCCCTTCAACAAGTCAACTTCAAATGTTTTGAGAAACTGGTCATCGACAGCCATATAATACATATCAATTGCGTGGTCCGATCCTTGTTGTGTTGCTTTCACTTTTGGCAATACTTTCCATTCGCCCGGTACCCGTGAAGTAACACTAACAGACTTTACATTTGGTAATGTTGAATATTCAGTCTTTATTGTTTCAGCACCCCGTCGTACCCTGCCGCTATTAATATCAACAACCAGCAATTGTTGCTTATTAAATCCCATATCGGCAGTATCCACATATTTCATTTGCATAAATACAACGATCGTAGAAACGATCATGATAATGGAGAGAAAGAACTGGAAAACAACCAGCCCTTTTCGAACAGATAATTGGCCTTTATTTTGCCGCATCTTATTTTTTAACAACAAAAGCGGCTTCAAACGTGATTGAAAAAATGCAGGATAGGCTCCGGCAAATAATCCTACGATAAGAATTGTCCCAAAGATGCCGAGCCAAATTCTCAGATCAGATGTGGGCCCAAGATCCAATTGCTTTTGCGTAAATGTGTTAAAAGAAGGCAATAACAACTTTGCTATTCCTATCGCAAGTATCAAAGAAATAAATGCCATTAAAAAGGCCTCTGAAAGAAACTGTTTGGCAAGACTGCTTTGTAGTGCACCGGATACTTTACGTACAGCTATTTCTTTCCCGCGATTGGTAAATCTTGCAGTTGTAAGATTCATATAATTGATACAGGCGATAAGCAAAACAAAAAGTGCAACGATGGAAAATATATAGATATGTGAAAGGTTACCTCTTCTTTGAGAACCTTCAATATCCCCTGAGTAAAAATGAATGGCAGTTAATGGCTGTAACCCAAAACTGCTTTTTACATTATTGTTGTTTATATTATTTGCAGCGATCATTTGTCCTAACTTCTGAGTTGCTTTGTTCACATCAGCTGCCTTATCCAGCATCAGGTAAGTGGTATAATTATTCGAAGTCCAGTCACTGGCGATAAAATCTTTGTATCGCTGACCAGTGAGGCTGCTTTCTGAAAAAATCAGGTTAAAGGCAATATGTGAATTGGCCGGAAAATTCTCGAAAATACCCGTTACAACATAGGGCAGGCTATCCGTATCAGTTTTCAATGCCCGTCCAACAACAGAACTTACGCCATATATTTTCCGTGCTGTTTCTTCAGTAAGGATCACTGAGCGGGGTGCAGTTAATGCCGTCGCCCTGTTGCCTTCAATTAATTTAAAATCGAAGACCTCCAGAAATTCCGGGTTAGCTGCGCTATAACTTTCATAAAATGTGATGGTCGAAGCAGGATCAGAGACATTCGTTCTCCCAAACGTTGTGAATCTTGCTGCTTTTTTTACTTCGGGAATACTTACCGGTGATTGCTCAGCGATCTTGTATCCGACCGCTGCAACCTTTGTTTCTTTTCCTTCTGGCGAGACTTTTGTTTCAACTACACGATAGATATTGTTGGCATTTGTATGAAACCTGTCATAGGTCAATTCATCAAAAATGTACAAGGCTATCAGTAGAAAACATACCAACCCAAGCGTCAATCCAAAAATATTAATGGACGAATATGTTTTATTTCTCCATAAGTTTCGAAAAGCGACCTTGAAATAGTGTTTTATCATG
>DASVAM010000204.1:0-2708 GCA_036376375.1 Chitinophagaceae bacterium | reverse complement strand
ATTAAAAGAAGAACTGGGTATTGAAGCAGAAATTGGTGACCACATTTATACCACTGACTATTTCCAGCTATCCGCATTCAGAACCGGGGACCAGATAATATCCATCTATTATTTTGCAAAGCAATTAGAAGAATTAAGGGTGCCGATACGTAAAAAGGCATTTGATTTTGATGAAGAACAAATGAAAACGTATCATGCCACCGGTGAAACTGAAACATTTCGATTGATCGATTGGGAAGATTTCTCCGATGAAACAGTAACATTGCCGATAGACAAGATCGTTGCGAGGATGATAAAGAACAGATGATAGTTGATAATTGACCGATGATAATTTATATTCTCCCGACCGGTGAACTACTATCTATCCATTTTTATCTGTCATCTACCCGCCCACAGGAATATCACTTAATGTATCCTCCTGCCCCATGGCAGCACGTTTCATTTTTTTTGCAAGATCATGCCCCAGGTATTTTTCAATACGATCATGAACAAGGTAAATCACAGGTGTCAAAAGAATAGCTACGCAGAATTTATAAATATAATTTACGATTCCGATGGCGATGACCTGGTTGAACGGCCATGCTGCTCCCTGGTTGGGTACCCATTTTGGATAGAAATAAAATGCGATCACAAGCACAACAAAGCTGTCAATGAACTGTGATACTAATGTGGAGCCGGTCGCTCTTAGCCAGATATGTTTTTCCCCGGTTCTTTTTTTTATGGACCGGAAAACAAAAACGTCGATCAATTGCCCGATAAGAAAGGCAGTCATAGATGCGAGGATAATTCCCAGGCCCTGTCCGAAAATTCCATTGTAGGCTGCGCTCATGTTCTCGATACCGGCCGATTGCTTGCTGGTGATCCACCAGCCGTTGGGTGGTGTTTTCATTGCTGCAAAAAGCATAATAAAACCATAACCGATCAATATAACAGCCAGCCAGCTGACAAATCTTACCCCCTTTCTTCCATAATATTCATTGATGATGTCGGTCATTACAAACACAACCGGCCAAAGCAAGACCCCGCAGGTAAGATTGAAAGAATATTGGTCTCCGAATAGCCGGATACCAGCCGGCTTCCATCCGAATAATTCTTCCAGTGAAAAAATTTTCACACCCATAAATTCTGCCACCATTGCATTTGCAATCAAAAAACCTGATAGAATGATGAACAGTCTTGTTGGTTTACTCTTAAGAATATTGTGGATCATGTCTGGTAATTATGAATATTCATCAGTAAAAGAAAGATCACCTGGAAAAATAAAAATAGAGCATTCATCACGATCAGCCATACGGGCACAATCGAAAGTGTTTTTTTATTGATAAAAAATAATACGAGATAGCAAAGATTGGTCAGCGGGTTAAACAAAATCGCCAATACAAACCCTGTGATTATGATATACGAAGAAAGATCAGAATCCCCAATGAAATTTCTTATTTGTAAAATGAATGCCGGGATAAAAAGGATATTGCAAACGAAAGCCAGTTTTGACAAAAATAAAAGCCACCGCATCCGATTTTTCGTGTAAAATAGCATTATTTTGCCAGCCATAACAACCCCCGCTATATATGAAGAGCTCATGGTTTAAGCAACTGATACCACATGGAGTAGCTGTGTTGATCTTTCTTGTTATTGCATTTATTTATTGCAAACCGGTGTTGGAAGGAAAAGTTGTTGCACAACATGATATCACACATTGGAAAGGTTCTATTCAGCAATCTGTCGAATATGCAAAAACACACGAGGGGGTTTACCCTTTATGGACAAACAGCCTGTTTAGCGGCATGCCTACTTTCCAGATTGGGTATAATAATCCCAATAAAGTTCCCTGGATCGCTCACCAGATACTTTCACTTGGTTTACCCAAGCCGATGAATTTCTTTTTTCTTGCGTGCATCTGTTTCTATTTTTTATGTATAACGCTTCGGGTAAGAACCGTCTTTGGAATTCTGGGAGCGTTAGCATTTGCCTATGCCACCTATAACGCGATCATAATTGCAGTGGGTCATGACACCAAAATGTTATCGATCGCTTATATGCCCGCATTGCTTGCGTCCGTTATTTTGATCTATGAAAAGAAGTATTGGCTGGGCGCGGGTCTTACAGCCTTGTTCACTGCTGTCCTGATCATTCATAACCATCCGCAAATTGATTATTATCTTTTTCTCACCCTGGCGATCATGACGATTTTTTATGCAATACGCTGGATAAGGAATAAAGAATGGCGCCATTTCGGGCTAGCCGCAGTATTTACAGTTGTTGCAGCTTTAACCGGAGTGCTCACAAATGCGGTCAGTATTTTTTCAACCTATGAATACCAGAAAGAAACAATCCGGGGTGGGGCAAGGTCAATAGTTGATTCGACCACAAAAAATGAAAATGCTTCTGATGGGTTGACAAAGGACTATGCATTAAGTTACAGCATGGATATCGCAGAGCCATTGATCATGATGGTTCCCCGCATGTATGGTGGCGCCAGCTATAAAATGGAAGTAAAAGAAGAAGATTCAAAAGCGCTGGAAAGTCTGAGAGCTTTTCCTAATGAGGCGCAACAGCAGGTTTCGCAATACTTAAGTTATTATTGGGGTGGCATGGCAAAACCCGGTGAATCAGTTTCGGGTCCTGCTTATGTCGGTGCCATTATTTGTGTACTTGCCATACTTGCCATGTTTATACTCGATGGAAAACATAAATGGTGGATATTGACT
>DASVAM010000203.1:0-2122 GCA_036376375.1 Chitinophagaceae bacterium | reverse complement strand
GTGGAATTTGAGAATGGTGTTCGTGCAATTGCATTGAACCTTGAAGAAGATAACGTAGGTGTGGTATTGATGGGCGAAACTGGCGGTATCCAGGAAGGATCAAAAGTTCGCCGTACCGGACAGATCGCTTCCATTAAAGTTGGCGAAGGAATGGTTGGGCGTGTGGTGAACACTTTGGGCGAACCAATAGACGGCAGGGGTCCTATAGCAGGAGAACGTTATGAAATGCCGCTGGAAAGAAAAGCTCCAGGTGTAATTTTCCGTGAGCCGGTAAAAGAGCCATTGCAGACAGGTATCAAGGCGATCGATGCAATGATCCCGATCGGCCGTGGTCAGCGAGAGTTGGTCATTGGTGACCGTCAAACTGGTAAGACAGCAATTTGTGTTGATACAATTATTAACCAGAAAGAATTCTTCGATGCGGGGAAACCGGTTTATTGTATTTATGTAGCCATCGGTCAGAAAGCATCCACCATTGCCGGTGTGATGCAGACCTTGCAGGATGCCGGTGCAATGCAATACACTACTATTGTTGCAGCTTCTGCCAGTGATCCTGCTCCATTACAATTCTATGCCCCATTTGCCGGTGCTGCCATCGGTGAATACTTCCGTGATACCGGAAGACCGGCATTGATCATTTATGATGATCTTTCAAAACAGGCTGTTGCTTATCGCGAAGTGTCATTATTGCTTCGTCGTCCTCCTGGTCGTGAAGCTTATCCCGGTGACGTATTCTATCTGCACAGTCGTTTATTGGAAAGAGCTGCAAAAATCATCAGCGATGACAATGTTGCAAAGAATATGAATGACGTACCAGATTCGATTAAACATTTAGTGAAAGGTGGCGGATCATTGACAGCATTACCCATCATCGAAACACAAGCTGGTGACGTATCTGCTTATATCCCGACAAACGTAATTTCTATTACCGACGGACAGATATTTTTGGAAACAAACCTTTTTAACGCTGGTATCCGTCCTGCGATCAACGTAGGTATTTCGGTAAGCCGTGTGGGCGGTAATGCGCAGATCAAATCAATGAAAAAAGTGGCGGGTACTTTGAAACTTGACCAGGCACTTTATCGTGAGATGGAAGCGTTCTCAAAATTCGGGGGAGATCTTGATGCGGCCACTAAGAATGTGTTAGACAAAGGGGCCCGTAACGTTGAGATCCTGAAACAACCGCAATACACCCCTTTTGCTGTGGAAAAGCAGGTCGCTATTATTTATCTGGGTACAAACGGTTTGATCAAAGATGTACCTGTAAATAAGGTAAGAGAATTTGAAGATCATTTCCTGATGGAAATGGAAAATAAAATGCCGGATGTATTGGCTGAGTTCAAAAAAGGTAATTTACCGGAAGATGGAATTAAAAAGATGGTGGAAATGGCAAAACAATTAATGCCTCAGTATAAAAAATAATTTCTTTTTCTTCCTAAGCAAAGGCAACTCCACCGGGTTGCCTTTTTTTGGCTAAATTAAATTTGGTTTATATTGTAAACTACTTTATATTTGTCGTCCTAAAGCGAAAAAAGGCCATGAGACCATTAACCAAAACCTTATTCTTTGCCCTGCTTTTTGTTCGGGTTTCCCTCTCCCTTTCGGCACAAACAACAATTTCCGGAAAAGTATCGGATAAAAAGAACCCTCTTGTCGGTGTCAGCATTACTTTGAAGGATACTTATGATGGCGCTACAACTGATTCAGCAGGTAAATACTCTTTTAAAACTTCTGAAAAAGGTGAATTCATCCTGACGGCAACGTCTGTCGGCTACCGGCCTTTTGAACAAGCAATAAAATTGGAAGGTAAAGGAGCTTTGACAATTGATATTGTCTTAAAAGAAGAAGTGACCGAATTATCTGCAGTCGTTATCAGTGCCGGAACATTTGAAGCAAGTGATAGAAAAAGAGCAGCGGCTGTTTTGAATCCAATAGATATCGTAACTACAGCAAGTGCAAATGGTGATGTCACGGGTGCATTGAAAACGCTACCGGGCGCACAACAGGTAGGAGAGACGGAAGGTTTATTTGTTCGGGGAGGAACGGCTGCAGAAACAAAAATTTTTATTGACGGAACATTAGTCAATGATTTTTTTCAAAGCAGCGCACCCAATATCGCCGG
>DASVAM010000200.1:0-3619 GCA_036376375.1 Chitinophagaceae bacterium | reverse complement strand
ATGGTTACGGAGGATTCACAGAATTGCTGTGTCGGTCTTGGTGCAAATCCTGATCGTGATGGTTTTGTAACGCTTGATGCCTGTATCATGGATGATAAATTCAATTGTGGCAGTGTTGCTTTCTTAGAAAGGATAAAACACCCGATCTCCGTTGCAAGAAGAGTTATGGAGAAAACGCCCCATGTAATGCTTGTTGGTACGGGCGCACAGCAGTTCGCAGTTGCCGAAGGTTTCCCATTGGAAAAACAAGAACTTTCTCCCGATGCAAAAAGAAATTATGAGAACTGGCTCAAGAAATCTGAATACAAGCCGCCGGCGATCAATATCGAAAACAAGCAGGGTCATGGACCATTTGCTCCGGCAAAACTTGATAATGGCGAATGGAATCATGATACGATCGGAATGGTGGCTATGGATTCCTTTGGAAATTTAAGTGGCAGCTGCACCACAAGCGGAGCTGGTTTCAAAATAAGAGGAAGGGTGGGAGATTCCCCCATTATTGGGGCAGGCTTATATGTCGATAATGAGGTCGGTGCCTGTACAGCGACAGGCCAGGGTGAAGATGTTATTCGTGTTGCCGGGTCGCATTCAGTTGTAGAGTTAATGCGCCAGGGCTTATCACCTGAAGCAGCTTGCAAAAAAATTGTAGAACGAATTATAAAGATCAAAGGCGATAAAGTAAAAGAAATACAGGTCGCATTTCTTGCCGTAAATAAAAAGGGCCAGGTTGGTTCATTCGCAATTCATCCGGGTTTTGAGTATGCAATAAGAAATTCTACAGAAGAAAAACTCGTAAAGAGCAAGAGTTGGTTTAATCCCAAATAAAATATTCAATATACAACACTCAACATTCAATTTACAACTGACTTAACACTTGATTATTGAATGTTGTATATTGAGTGTTGAATGTTTTTTATGGCTTATGTTATAGAAATAGCTACTTCAGATTTTCTTACCACTAAATCTGCTGTGGAGGGTGGCGCTGATCGAATTGAACTTTGCGCTAACCTTGCCGAAGGAGGTACGACTCCATCATATGCTCATATAAGAAAATGCAGGGAGGCCTTTGAGATTGCATTGTTTCCGATCATTCGTCCACGGGGTGGAGATTTTCTTTATACCAAAGACGAGTTCGAAATAATGAGGAATGATATCAGGCTCTGTAAAGAATTGGGATGCGAAGGCATTGTGATTGGTTTGTTGAATATGGACGGAACAATCGATATGACAAGAACTTCTGAGTTGGTCGAGCTCGCCTATCCCTTAGATGTTACTTTTCATCGTGCATTTGATCGTTGTAAGGATCCATTTATAGCATTGGAAGAGCTAATCGAAATAGGTTGCCAGCGAATTCTTACTTCAGGACAACAGCCCTCAGTCAGTAGCCGGGAGTCTGTAGTCGATAGCAATGCAGTGGAGCTGATCACTGAATTAAACAAAAAAGCAGATGACCGCATCATTATTATGCCCGGCAGTGGGGTAAGAAAGGAAAATATTAAAATGCTTGCGGAAAAAACTGGTTGTATTGAATTCCATTCCTCCCTTCGTGGAAAATCAAAAAGTCCGATGCAATTTATTCATCCTGCTTTTGCAAATTCAGAAGAGAGTTATTCTAATAATGAAATAAGCCCCGACGAGGTCAGGGCTTTGAGAAATGCATTGAATTGATCTTTATCAGAAGGCCTTTAAATCAGATTCTTTAGAAGCCATTTCTATCATCGCAGTTAATTCATTCATTAATTTATCATCACTACCATCAAATCCGACAGATTTAAAACGTATCATTCCGTTTTTGTCGATCACAAATTTTGTTGGGATGCCTTCTACTTTATATTCAGCTACAACTTTATCCTCGTTGTCCATTAATACATGGAAGGTATACTTATTGGTAGCCATGAACGTTGAAGCATTCTTTGCTTTTTCGTCACCTCTTTCCCATGTATCAATGAATACAAATTTCACGTTGGGATCATCTTTAAATTTATTGACCATTTTTTGCATTCCCGGAAAACTTGAAATACAGGGTCCGCACCAGGTAGCCCAAAAATCAACCACTACGACTTTCCCTTTTAGTTCACCGAGGTTAATATTTTTTCCCTCAAGATCAACCAATGCGAATACCGGCGCTTTCTCATTTAACATCGATTTTTTCAGTTCTTCAAGCATTTTCAACGTTGCTTCTTTTTGCAAGGCGACTATGTATTCGTCAAATCCGCTATCAGTCTTTTTATCTTTTACATAAGCTCTTTTTAAGATATCTTTTATGTCCGAAGTGGATTTACCATCTTTTACAAATTGTTCCAGCTCTTTTACGTATTGTTTTTTAGGCAAAACTTTTTCCGCCAGCAAAGCATAGGTATTATTTTGATCCGGATCTTTTCCTTCATTCACCACCATTGCCGCATCTTTTGCATAAGGCAATCCTTTTTTGTACTGGCCCATGCGATACATTACCATACCATAAGTATCAGCATACATAGCATACGTATATTTGTTGTTATTTACCCACTGTTTTTGGGTCATGTAGTCTGGTTTTTTACCAGTCGGATTTTTCCATTCGCCCTTCGAGTATTCGGTAGCAAATCTTGAAAACTCCTCTGCTAACTCAAGATGATCGCTTGTTTTTTGCATTTCCCATGCGGCACTGTTATAAAGTCCGGCCAACTCTGATTTTTCAATTCCTATTTCGGCGATCGATTTTTTGAAATTCTCGTAATCCTTATTGGCAAGATAGGCTCTTGGAACAAGCGTTTTATAATAACCAAGATTTTGTTTTACGTTTTTCCAGTTCTCATCGGTTTCAGTTTTTGCAATAATCTCATTCAACATTTCTTTTTTCTTATTAATATCTTTTTCCTGGCTGTATTTCTGAAGGGCATCTGAAACCGTCCATTTGCCGTTAGGGAACTTTTCTTTCTTAAGAGTGGTAATAAATTTTTGCTGCTCAGGAAGTTTAGCCATTCCATATAAACTTTCCAAAGAACTGTAATCAGTTTCTTCTTTTAATCCTGCCTTTAAAATTGATTCAATTTCTTTCTGGACGATCTTTGTCGCCTCGTCTTTTTTAATCAATGTTTCGAGACCGATGTATCGTAAAAGCCATTTTTTCTTTGATTCAGGATAAAGCGCAAACTCTTTTTCCATTGCTGCCAACGCTTTGTCGTTGTTGACTTCCATCCCGACTTGCCGCCCCATATATTGATATAGATTGGCTAGTGCAAAATAACCTTCGATACGGGGTTTATCATTATCATAGAGGTGAATGTAATAACCTTCATTAAAGTTGTTGTCAAATTTTCTGTCAACCGTAAATCCCAGGTAAATGAAGTTCATTGCAGTATCTGTCGTGAAAGTGCCAGTATATTTTGCACCTTTCCTATCCATTTTTAAATCATCTGTTTTGCTTTTCGTTGTGCCAACCTGGTAAAGTATGGCTTCAACAGGCTTAATCGAATTGGCGATATCACCAGCGGGCACGTAGGTGAAAGTGATCACATCTCCGGGTTTTGGTTTTTCCGGTGTATAGCTAAAATTTGTTTGCGCAGTTGCTCCAATGGTAAGAACAAGTAATAATGCGGCGGTTGGAAATTTTCTCATGTTCATGGCATTTGATTTTAAG
>DASVAM010000199.1:0-5463 GCA_036376375.1 Chitinophagaceae bacterium | reverse complement strand
GAGAATTTCAACACTCTTTTCTCAGTCAACCTTGGAGTCGTGTTTTAATCCTTTTTACATTTTGTTACCAATTGTCCTGCAATAAATATTCAAATAAAGAGTTAATGGATTGTATTTTAATTCATTTTAACAGCATTAACCCTCCGGTGGCATTATAGTTGAAGTTTTACACACCAAACAAAAATCTCTTGAACATGAAATGAGGCCTAAAATTTTCGAGCTAAATTATTAGCTGCGATGAAAATTTTAGGCTGAATTCCAGGTGGCATTAAAAAATTAAAAATTGACACATGAAAACAAAACTCGCTATCATGGCTATCGCATTGCTTACAATGCAGACAGCATCCGCTCAATTCCGCATTGGCGCTAAAGCCGGGGCAAATCTGGTAAAAGTTGATGGTAAATCTTTTAGTGATGAATTCCGGTACAATTATCATCTCGGTGGCTTCGCAGAAATATTCCTTACACACGACAAAAAACTGTCCCTCCAACCGGAAGTTTTATTTAACCAGTATTCGACCACTCTTGATAGTAGCTTTAAAGCAATTTATGAGAATGTTCTTACCTCAGAACAAGCCCATGTGAAGCTCAATTATCTTTCTATTCCGATCTTACTTAATTACCGGTTGCTTGGTCCACTTTATTTGCAGGCAGGTCCTGCCTTCAGTATTTTAATGGACCAGGACAGAAACTTTTTGCAAAATGGTGGCGATGCATTTAAGAAAGGAGATTTTTCAATGATTGGAGGCGCACAAGTCAGGATCGCTAAAATTTATCTGACAGGCAGGTATGTTGTTGGTCTCGCCAATATCAATGACATCGATAATCAGGACAAATGGAAAAGCCAGGCAATACAATTATCACTCGGATTGTCTCTCTAAATTCACATATCTTTTGAAGCTATCTCCTCTTGCCTTAAGCGAGAGGAGATTTTTTTATCCGGGATTAAAGGGATTAATAGTTGGATGGATTCAAGGATTCAGAAAGGGGCTAAACCCGGAAAATCGGTAAAATCCTTTTTTAATCCGCGTAATCGGTGGTATAATACTTGACAACTATAGATTCACTACGTATTTTTAGCCCCCTGGGCTTTTAAGTGTCAGGTTGTCAAAACGAAGATCAACTAATGAAAGATTCTAATTTTTTTCTGCGGCCGGAAGATGAGATGGATTTTATCCCCATAATTCCTTTAAATGAGAGTGATGGTGAAACCGGCGACGGGACTGATATTCCAGCTGAATTGCCCGTTATTCCACTTCGAAATACAGTACTTTTCCCAGGCGTCGTACTTCCTATTACCGTTGGCCGGGATAAGAGCATTAAGGCTGTAAACGATGCGTATAAGACTGACAAATTGATCGGCGTTGTGGCGCAAAAAGACAGTAACGTGGAAGATCCGGGCATTAATGATATAGAAAATATTGGAACAGTTGCCAGGATCGTGAAGCTGATAAAAATGCCGGATGGAGGCACAACCGTTATCATACAGGGCAGGAATCGTTTCAAAATAAAGAGCATCCTTTCGGACAATCCTTATTTCAAAGCAACAATTGACATCATAAAAGAAGAAGAGTCGCCAAAAGATGAGGATTTTGCCGCTTATGTTTCTAACATAAAAGAAACCGCGTCGGATATTATCCAGCTTTCTCCCAATATTCCGGCAGAAGCCTCTATCATTTTGCGGAACATAGAAAATCCATCTTTTCTTATTCATTTCGTTTCCAGTAATCTCAGCGCTGAGTTAAAAGAAAAGCAGCAATTACTTGAAACTAATAATATCAGGGAAAGAGCGGATATGTTGATGAAGATGCTTCAGCGTGAATTACAATTTGCAGAATTAAAAAATAAAGTAACCACAAAAACCAAAACAGAGCTTGAGAAACAACAAAGAGATTATTTTCTGCAGCAACAAATGAAGAGCATTAAGGAAGAACTGGGTGGTGATACCAATGACCGTGAAATAAAAGAGATGCAGAAAAAAGCTGATGCAAAAAAATGGACGGCTGCTGCAAAGGAAATGTTTCAGAAAGGAATTGAGAAGTTAGAAAGAATGCATCCTACAACGCCTGATTATTCTGTCGTTTATAATCATCTTGACCTGATGCTCGATCTTCCCTGGGAAGAATACACGGAAGATAAATATGATCTTAAAAAGGCAAAGAAAGTGCTGGATAACGATCATTATGGTATGGAAAAGATCAAAGAAAGGATTCTTGAATACCTGGCTGTATTGAAATTAAAAGGCGATATGAAGAGCCCGATACTTTGTTTTGTTGGCCCTCCGGGTATTGGCAAAACTTCATTGGGAAAAAGCATTGCCAATGCCATTGGCAGAAAGTACGTAAGGCAAAGTCTCGGAGGTTTACATGATGAAAGTGAAATAAGGGGCCATCGTAAAACATATATTGGTGCCATGCCCGGACGCATCCTGCAATCGATAAGAAAAGCAAAGACTTCAAACCCTGTGATGATACTGGATGAGATCGATAAGGTTGGAAACGATTTTCGCGGCGACCCTTCATCTGCTTTATTGGAGGTTCTTGATCCGGAACAGAACAATACTTTTTATGATAATTACCTGGAATTGGAGTATGACTTAAGCAAAGTTCTTTTCATTGCAACAGCAAATAATCTTCAAAGCATTCAGCCCGCTTTGCGCGACAGGCTTGAGATCATTGATCTGGGAGGCTATGCTGTTGAAGAGAAACTGGAGATTGCAAAACGCCATTTAATTCCAAAGCAAAAGGAAGCACATGGATTAAAGACGACCAACTTTACGATCAATGACAAAGTGATAGAAAAAATAATCCAGGAATATACCAGGGAGAGTGGCGTCAGGGAATTAGACAGGCATATCGCATCTATTATGCGAAACCAGGCAAAGGAACTTGCATTGAATGAAAAAGTAAGACCAACTATTTCGGGTAATGATGTTGAAAGGATTTTGGGCAAACCAAAATACAGCAATGACCTGTATAAGTCGGTAAACATTCCCGGCGTGGCAATCGGTCTTGCATGGACCTATGTTGGCGGTGATATCTTATTTATGGAAACAAGTCTTAGTGAAGGGAAGGGCGAGCTAAAGATCACTGGTAATCTTGGCAACGTGATGAAGGAAAGTGCAAGCACGGCATTGAGTTACCTCCAGGCTAATGCAAAAAAATATGGCATCGATCATAAGCTTTTTGAAAAAAGAAATATACATATTCATGTGCCTGAGGGAGCGGTACCCAAAGATGGCCCCAGTGCGGGCATCACAATGATGACATCAATTGCTTCGGCCTTTACGGGTAAAAAAGTAAAACCATTTCTTGCCATGACAGGCGAGATCACACTCCGGGGACAGGTGTTACCCGTTGGCGGTATCAAAGAGAAAGTTTTGGCTGCTAAACGGGCCGGTATCAAAGAAGTGATCCTTTGCTCGCAAAATGAGAAAGATGTTGACGAGATTGACCCTGATTTTATAAAGGGTCTGAAATTCCGATATGTAAAAAATATGAGCCAGGTGCTTGATCTTGCCCTGGAGTAAAATATTTTTAATCGCAGGCAACCTGAGGTGTAGTTTATCGCATTAGATTAGATACATATTTCTCCATGTTGGTTGTTTTAAGGGTTTAAAACAGAATTCCTTCCCGCCAAACCGGGAAGGAATTTATTTTATACATGGGTTTAAACTCTGCTTAAGTTTTCTCAACTTAGCCCTTTGCGATCAGCGATCACAATATTACCCTTCCTGATTTCTTCATCCCTGTTTTCACAAACGATTGGGGGAAGTTCAGTATTTAATTTTTTAAAGCTTCCCCATACACCGCAGCTTACAGCGCTGGGTAGTGTGAATGTATCCGCAATATCAAACGATGTGGGCCTGGCATTCAATAACCCCTCGTTGTTAAAAAAAGAAATGCACACACAGATGAACGCTGTATTCAATAATTTTTATGCAGGCATCAATGCGTATCATTTATCATTTGCGTACAGACAGGAAAAACTGAAAACAAATTTTGCATGGGGACTTAGCTATTTTGACTATGGGAGAATTTCAGAAACGGATCCATCCGGTAACGTTCTTGGTTCATTGCAACCAAATGATTGGGTCATGCAGGTATCAGCATCACGAAGCTATTTGCAGAAATGGAACTATGGCGCCAGCTTCAAATTCATTTCATCGAATTACGGCCTGTACAGATCAAACGGGATTGCATTCGACGTTGGGGTTCTGTTTACCGACACTTCAAGTCTTTTGTCGGCATCCTTGATAGCAAAAAATATGGGTTATCAACTTAAGACATATACCGCCACCGAAATCGATGAGCTGCCTTTTGACCTTCAGGCGGGAATAACGAAGCGATTAAGACATGCGCCACTTTCTTTCTCTTTTACAGCACATCATCTTCACCAGTTTGATATCCGCTATAATGACACGTTGTTCAATAACGAAACCAATTCCGGTACACGTAACGATGGTAATTTTACGCTCGATAAGCTGTTCAGGCATTTTGTTTTTGCAGCACAGGTGTTCCCTGTGCCACAACTTGAAGTAACGATTGGTTACAATCACCTCCGGCGGCAGGAACTCAATATTGCCAATACGACAAATGGCTTGAACGGTTTTTCACTCGGCGTGGGACTCATCGTAAAAAAACTACAGGTACGGTATGCCCGAACTCATTATCAGAATAATACGGCGTTTAATCAGTTAGGTTTGAACCTTCAATTGAATGAATATTTTGGACTGGGGAAATTTGGACAAAGAATTGGATGGTGATTTTGTGAAGAATAGATAAATTTACGTTTCCTTCCTTTGAAACGCCTGCTAATACTTTTTAATCGAATTCATAATGCGACTTATCATTGTCATATTGATCGTACCAGTCTTTATTTTTCAAAATGTCGCTAGTGGACAGAAATCGAAAAATAAAAAGAATGTGCCTGAACAAAAAAGCCCCAAAATATTTGAGACGGTCGGCGATACTCTTCGAACTGATTCTGTTGTTTATTATAACACGGAAATTGGTTTTCTCCAACCTGATTTTGGGCCAAAGTTCAAAGGCAAATGGACGATCAATGTGATGCGCCGGCAAGCAAGAGCTGTCCCTGATTCTTTGAACGAGGCCTATATTGAATTTTATGGCGATACACTTTTTACAGCTTATGTAGGATGTAATAAACTTAATGGATTTTACATTATTAAAGGACCCACGATAAAATTTAAGGTCACTGATACATTATTAACCACTTGTAGCATGGATGTGGAAAGTTGGTTCATCAAACTGATCCAGGAAAGAGTAAGTTATTTTGGAATCGATGAACAAATGCTTTATCTCAAAGATGTTGCCTACAATATTGTTTTCGACTGCTCAAGAAGAAAAGAAGAAGCAAAAAGTACGGCTTCTCAAAAATAGCTGAGATTCGTCTTCGGCGTTAATGCGAGCAAAGTTTCATACATCAATTTTATTGTATTCT
>DASVAM010000197.1:0-6412 GCA_036376375.1 Chitinophagaceae bacterium | reverse complement strand
GATTTAGGGAGCCTAATGAACGAATCCTTTTGTATCAATCGTTATACCCGGACTCATACTGCTCGCCATGCTTACACCTTTAAGGTAAGTTCCCTTAGATGAAGATGGTTTTGCTTTGATGATGGCATTCAATAGCTCCTGGCTATTTTCTGCAATTTTTTCCGGCGTAAAGCTCACCCGACCGATCGAGGCATGAATGATACCAGCTTTGTCGATCTTAAAAGCGATCTTACCGCCTTTTACTTCATTAACTGCTGCAGCTACATCATTACTTACCGTACCGGTTTTTGGATTCGGCATAAGGTTGCGGGGTCCTAACACTTTTCCCAGCTTACCGATCTTCGGCATCACCTGCGGTGTTGCAATGATCACATCCACATCCACCCAACCACCTTCGATCTTTGTTACAAATTCATCAAGACCTACATAATCTGCGCCAGCTGCTTTTGCCGCTTCTTCTTTGTCGGGGGTGCAAAGCACCAACACTCTTTTTGTTTTACCTGTCCCATGTGGTAATGTTACCGTACCACGAATCGCCTGGTCTGCTTTCTTAGGATCAACACCCAGGCGAATATGCAGATCAACTGATGCATCGAATTTGCAAGTCGTTACTTGCTTTACCAATGCAGATGCTTCTTTCAGGCTATATTGCTTAGCTCCGTCAATTTTTGACTGAACCGCTTTTCTTTTTTTACTGATAAATGCCATTGTGATTCGTTTTAATTTTTCACCGATTAATTTTCCCAGGGAGCTTTACCTTCTACAGTAATGCCCATGCTGCGTGCTGTGCCAGCCACCATTTTCATAGCGCTTTCAACTGTAAAGCAGTTCAGGTCAGGCATTTTATCTTTTGCGATGGCCTCAACCTGTGACCAGTTCACCTTACCAACCTTCACACGGTTAGATTCTTTGGAACCACTCTGCAGTTTTGCAGCCTCCAGCAGCTGAATAGATGCAGGAGGTGTCTTGATGATAAAATCAAAACTCTTGTCACTATAAACTGTAATTAATACGGGAAGCACTTTGCCCATTCTATCCTGTGTGCGGGCATTGAACTGCTTGCAGAATTCCATGATATTGATACCCTTGGAACCCAAAGCAGGACCGATCGGAGGTGCAGGATTGGCCTGGCCACCCTTGCACTGAAGCTTAACAAAGCCAGAGACTTCTTTTGCCATTTCTTTTTTGATTTATTGGTAATAGCGTCACGCCATGGCGTGACTCCCAAATTCCTCTCCCGACAAGGCGGGACTTTAAAGAACTAATTGGGGCCGCAAAGATAGGGTCAATGAAGTAATTTCTTAACGCTTTTCAAAAAATTATTTTCAACGCTAAAGTTCAAACTTTTGAGGTTCAATTTTGGGTTTTTAAAATTGTTTATTGCGAAAAAAATGATGGTGGAAAAAAAATGACGCCGGAAAAGATTTATTAATCTCATGCTCTTAGTGATTGACTTATCTTCGCCGTCCAAACAGTTCTTAAAAGATGATCAGCAGAAGAAATATCCGGGTAAAAGTGATGCAGACGCTGTACAACCTGTCTACTCTTGAATCCAATGTCAAACCGGGGGAGCCGCAAAAGATCCTCCAAAATCATTTTGACCAAACCCGCCAGCTTTTTGTTCACCTCACTTATTTTTTGACGGAAGTATGTCGCTATGCGGAGACAGATTCTCATCAGCGTGCAGGCAAACATCTTCCATCTTTTGAAGATCTTCATGTAAACACTAAACTATCCGGCAATAAAATACTTTGGAGGATCTTGGATGATCCCTCATTTAAGGATGCCCTGGCAAAAACAAAACCCCAACTGGTTATCAATAAAGACCTGGTTAGAAAAACTTATCTGCAGCTTACTGAAACACCAGAGTACAAAAGCTACATCAGCAAACAAGGAAGAGATAATAAAGAAGAAAAAGAAATACTTGAATTTATACTGGACAAACTGATGCTGGCTGATGAAAATTTTACTTCTTACATGGAAGAAACCTTTTCTAATTGGGAGGATGACGGAGAAATGGTAATCCAATTACTTGTAAACCTTTTACAGAAACCCGGAAGCGCCGATTTTAAAGAGATGATCAGTGGTGAAAAAAGAGATTTTGCAGTCAACCTTTTAAAAACTGTTGAGGAGAAAAGTGAGCACCTGCAGACGCTTATCATTCCAAAATTAAAAAACTGGGATCCTGAGCGGATAGCATTACTTGACATGATCCTTATGAAGATGGGTGTGGCGGAGTTTCTTTATTTTGAAACCATCCCTCCAAAGGTTACCATCAATGAATATATCGACCTGGCCAAAGAATACAGCACTCCGCAAAGCGGACAATTTGTGAACGGGATCCTTGATAACATTCATAAAGAACTGGTTGCAGAAGGTAAAATGCAAAAAGTCGATTATAAAAAAGTATAGAGGCTGCGGTTCGCCAGTACTCAAAGCTTTCACTTACATTTGCAATCTTCAACTCAATAGAAAAATGAAAAAAATCTTAATCGTACTTGCTGCCGCCATTACAATTGTCTCCTGTAGTGAAGCAGACAAAACTGCCGATACAAATTCTTCCAGCACTGCAGCTGCAACGACTGATGCAACAAACACTGAAACGGCAACGACTACAAATACTGCCGCGCCTCAGCAAAATACTGTTGACCCTGCGACGCTGACAAAAATAGAGTGGCTTGATGGCGTGGAAAAAGATTTTGGAAAAATGAAAGAAGGTGAAAATCTTGAAGTAAGTTTTCGTTTCAAGAATGTAGGAGATAAGCCCCTGATCATTTCAAACGTATCTGCTTCCTGCGGATGCACAGTACCTGAAACTCCTAAAGAACCCTATGCCCCGGGTCAAACTGGTGTGATCAAAGCATCATTTGACAGCAAAGGAAAACCGGGCAGCAATTCAAAGCAGGTAACTGTTGTTGCTAATACCGATCCTGCGCAGAGCGTATTAACATTTCGGGTTGATGTAAAAGGAAAAAGTTGATTCAATTAAAAAATAAAAATTAATGTTTACTTATTTGTTACAGACCGGCTCCGGTTCTACAGGCGGCGGTCCATTTGGTGGCGGCACCACCACCCTTGTGTTCATGGGAATGATCATTCTTGTTTTTTGGTTATTTTTCATCAGACCTCAAACTAAAAAGCAAAAAGAACAGAAAAAATTTATCGAGGAGCTGCAGAAAGGAACTAAAGTGGTAACCATCGCAGGTATCCATGGTACCGTGAATAAAATAAATGAAGATGGCACTATTAATCTTGAAGTAAGTCCGGGTAGTTATATAAAAATGGAAAAGGCTTCGATCAGCATGGAAATGACAAATGCGATCAATAAGGCAGCAACATCGACGGAGAAGAAATAAGAACCGCGATTTATAGGATTATAAATGATTACGAGGAAACCAGGACACTGGTTTCCTTTTTTGTTGTATTCGTCATAAAACATCTTACCGGGTCGTTTTTTATTCATCAATTAAAAAACATCTTCCTAACTTTCCCCATAATCAATCTCTAATCTTGTAAATCATGGTTCGTGTTGGTCTTACGGGCGGAATTGGCAGTGGCAAAAGCACAGTTGCGCAAATTTTTGAAGTGCTTGGCATTCCCGTTTATTATGCTGATGTCGCTGCAAAAAGATTAATGAATGAAGATGCAGTATTGAGATCAGCGATCACAAATATTTTTGGAAAACAGGCATACGTAAATAATATTCTTGACCGCAGGTATATTTCTTCAATAGTATTTTCTGATCCTGCTAAACTTGCCTCCCTCAACTCCGTTGTTCATCCTGCTACCAAAAAAGATGGAGAAGCATGGATGCAAAAACAGACAACTCCTTATGCGATCCATGAAGCAGCTTTGATATTTGAAGCAAACGTTTCTGAACGTCTCGACCATGTAATTGGCGTTTCTTCCCCAACTGAGTTAAGAATAAATCGGGCTATGGAAAGAGATAAAGTAGACCGCGATGAAGTTTTGAAACGGATGAGCCAGCAGTTGGATGAAGATCTGAAAATGAGCAGATGTGATTTTGTGCTCTTTAATGATGAACAACAACTCCTGGTTCCGCAGGTGCTCGACCTGCATGAAAATTTAGTTGCCCTTTCTAAACAAAAAATTGATGGATAATTTTCCTCATTGGGTGGATCATATTGTTGCTTTTGCTTTTTGTATTGCCCTTCCATTATATGCTGCGCGACAAAGAATAAAAGAAGCGTCTGTTATTCATTTCACCAGCGATCAAAAAAAACAAATTTATATCTCCGGCAGCTTCTCTCTTTTCATAATGGGCGCGGTTGTTGTATCCGTCTGGCTGATCTTTCGCAGACCATTGCCTGAACTTGGATTGACTCAACCGTCAGGCATCCGGTCCTGGTTAGGGTTTGCGCTCATTTTTATTTTTGTTTATTTGCTTGATACGTTTACAAGTTACACATCCAAAAAAGGCATTGAAGAAACGATCGACCATTGGAAAAAGAGAACACCTTTCTTACCGACAAAAACCAGTGAATTACCCGAATATTTTTTGCTTTGTTTCAGCGCCGGCATCTTTGAAGAAATTGTTTACCGGGGTTATCTTATTAACTATTGCTGGTATCTGTTTGACGGGTATCCTTACCAGCAAACGATCGCCGTGCTATTACCGGCGGTGGCCTTCAGCCTTGCACATTTTTACCAGGGAGCAAAAGCAGTTTTAAAAATATTTTTTCTTTCTGTATTCTTTGGATTCATTTTTATTTATTCAGGGTCGCTATTGATCGTTATGGCCCTTCATTTTCTTGTTGATGTTGCCGGTGGAATACTTTCCATTAAATACATGAAAGATCACCTGCAACCGCCTGACGATGCAAACAATGTCATACAGTGAAAGGCTTATTTATCCGGAACAAGAGCTACGATACGTAACGGAGCTCCACTCCCGCCTTTTATTTTCATCGGCAAGGCAATGATGAATGAGCCTTTTGGCGGAAGCTTGTCAAGATGCGCAACATTTTCAAAGCCCGCAATATTTTGTTCATATAATATCTGATGTGTTTTAAAATCTTTTGACTGGCCATAATCAACACTGGCCACATCTAAACCAACTGCTTTTACTTTCCTGTTGCTGACCAACCATTCGGCAGCCACCGGGTCAATACCAGGAAAATGAAGTTTTGCAACAGCGTCCACTCCCCTTTCATCGGTACCTAAATACTTTTTTGCATCGGGATAAAAGGAACCGTACCCGGTATGGAAAAGAATTATAAGATCATCCTTCATTTTACCATTTGTTTTTTCCCATGCCTCTATATCAGCGACATTAATCAGATAATCCGGATTGCCTAAAGCGTTACCAGTAACATCGATCACGGCCGCTTCACCTGTCAGTTTCTCCAAAGGAATTTCATCGGCAGCCCATTTGCCCCGGGCAAAATGAACCGGTGCATCAAGATGAGTGCCTCCATGTTCAGCAGCACAATAATTATAAGCAGAATAATAAAATCCGGCGTCAGTCATTCCGTTAAATGCCGTATCTAATTTAAACCCGTTGGCGGTTGGCCAATAGATTGTTTTCTCAGAAAAGTCGTGGGAAAGATCGATCCATTTTCCTTCCGAAAGCTCGTCTGCAAGCGATTCATCATTTTCATCTTTCCCCGAACAGGACAATAAAAATAAAATCGGCAGAATTGAATGCCATCTCATACCATGAAGTTTTGATTCTCCAATTTAAGAAATAATAATTGTGTTGAGTGGCAACGAAAGGCGGTTCTTGCCATCGTAACTTTAAGGCACAGGAAAACAAGTAATGAAACTCTTTATCTTTTTTTGTTTTCTCGCTTTGTTTGGATGGCCTGGAAATGGAATCGAAATGCCACCGCAGGAACCTTCCGGAGAACAGATGAAGGTCTTAAACGACAGTATTGATTTTACAGCGCAGATCCAACCTATTCTTGTTAAAAATTGTTCCCCGTGTCATTTCACAGGAGGCAAAATGTATGAGAGAATGCCTTTTGATAAAGACACAACAATTCTGAATCACCAGGCTGGAATCTTAAGAAGAATAAAGGGTGAAGAGAATAACCTGCTCAGGTCTTTTATCGAACAGGCGCAAAAACAGCGAAATAAGGGTTGATTGTTGGTTCATCATTTGTCCGCCATGCATTATGGAGATGCCTGCGCTCGTTGAGAAGGAAAAGGCAAAAACAAGCTTGCCGCGGCTCAATAACTACTTCAATTTTCCCAGGGCTTCTTTTATTCTTGCCATCGCCGTTTCGATCTTTTCCATACTATTGGCAAATGATATACGAATGCACTCCGGTGCACCAAATGCCCGACCAGTTACGGTGGAAACATTTGCTTTATTGAGTAAATACATACAAAGATCATCTGCATCGTTGATCATATTTTCTCCGTCGGTTTTTCCAAAAAATTCTTTAAC
>DASVAM010000195.1:0-15115 GCA_036376375.1 Chitinophagaceae bacterium | reverse complement strand
ATCAAGAGATGGATCTTTTCTTGGGAATATTCGCTTTGGGGCTGCAACTGCCCTATGGTATCAAAACAATATTGAAATTCCCTTCTTTAATTATTATCTGAAAGGGAAAGGTGCTGACCCAAAACTATCAGAAGCAACAATTTTCATTACGGGAGACAATCAATGGAAAAATTTTGATCAGTGGCCACCATCAAATGCCTCCAATCAGCCGATCTATTTTCAATCAAATGGAAGTTTATCATGGAATAAGCCAACTGTTGCAAAAAGTTCCAGCGAATACATAAGTGATCCGGCTCACCCGGTGCCTTATACTGAAGATGTTCATTTCAATCGCACTTCCGCGTATATGAACGATGATCAGCGGTTTGCTTCCAGAAGAACTGACGTGTTGACATTTCAAACCGATGTGTTAAATGAAGATCTCACTCTTGCAGGACCAGTCGTTGCTAATCTATTCGTAAGCATTACAGGAACCGATGCAGATTTTGTTGTCAAGTTGATCGATGTATTTCCGGATAACTTTCAATATGCAGGAACTTCCATGAACCCCCCTTTGGGGGGCAGGGTGGCCTATCCAATGGGTGGTTATCAAATGCTGGTTCGCGGTGAAATTATGCGTGGTAAATTCAGAAACAGTTTTGAAAATCCTGCTCCATTTACTCCAAATAAAATTGAAAAAGTAAAATTCGATCTGCCGGATGTGGCTCATACATTTAAAAAAGGACATCGCTTAATGATACAAATTCAAAGTAGCTGGTTTCCTTTGGCTGATCGGAATCCTCAAAAGTTTGTAAATATCTATGAAGCTGATATTTCAGACTTTCAAAAGGCAACAATAAGACTTCATCATGATGCTTCGAACGGTAGCAATGTCATCTTGCCAGTTGTCAGGTAAAATCATCGGTTGGTTTAATAGTCTGACTCGTTGGTCTAAAAGACCCGCTCTCGGAAGGAGTTTTTGTATAATTGCAAAAATTTCTAAAATGAGATCGATCGCTCTTGCTCTTGCTGTTATTTGTGGTTCAATTAGTTATGCGCAGGTAAGCATCATCCCACAACCTGCCAGTCTCAAAACCTCAGGCGAAGTATTTAGTTTGACATCGACCAGTAGTATTGTTTATCAAAGTAAAGACCTTTTGCCCTCTGCAACTTTTTTACAATCCTATATCAACAAGACTTACAAATTAAATCTGAAAATCTCTTCAGGACCAGCAACTAAGTCTTCAATTGTTCTGACATTACTGCCTGCCATGCAAACCGCTGGTGGCAATACTCTTCAAATTTATTCTCTAAACATTCAGCCAAAGTCCTTTCAATTAGGCGGCACAAGCCCGGAAGCAGTTTTTAATGGCGTGCAGACGATCATACAATTATTACCATTAAAGACTGGCGCTGTAAAAATTCCTTGTGTACAAATAGAAGATGAACCCAGATTTGCTTATCGCGGACTTCACCTTGATGTAGGCAGGCATTTTATGCCAATTGATTTCATTAAAAAGTATATTGACTACATCGCCCTTCATAAAATGAATTATTTTCATTGGCATTTAACAGAAGACCAGGGCTGGCGCATTGAAATAAAGAAATATCCGAAGCTCACGCAGGTTGGCGCATGGAGGAATGGAACCATCATTGGTCGTCACCCCGGCACCGGAAATGATAATAAAAAAGATGGCGGATTCTATACTCAGGAACAAGTAAAAGAGATCGTAAAATATGCAGCAGAGCGCTATATAACTATTGTACCTGAAATAGAAATGCCGGGTCATGGAAGTGCAGCTATTGCAGCTTATCCTTTCTTAAGTTGTTTTCCGGAAGAGCCTACAAAGAAATACTTTCCAAAAAATGGAAAATGGGCTGGCGACTCGACAGGTAAACAAGTACAACAGGCCTGGGGAGTTTACAGCGATGTATTTTGCGCAGGCAAGGAAGAAACATTCAAATTTTTGCAGGATATCGTTGATGAAGTGATCCCCTTGTTCCCCGGCAAATACTTTCATGTTGGTGGTGATGAATGCCCGAAAGAAAATTGGAAACGATGTTCCAATTGCCAGAAAAGACGACAAGAGAATAACCTGAAAGACGAACACGAACTACAGAGCTATTTTATCCAGCGAATGGAAAAATATATCAATGGCAAAGGCAAAACAATCATTGGATGGGATGAAATTTTGGAAGGTGGCCTCGCACCCAATGCAATTGTTATGAGCTGGCGGGGTGAGGCAGGAGGCATACAGGCTGCAAAAGAAAATCATTCAGTGATCATGTCACCTGGCAATCCGGTTTATTTTGACCATAGTCAAACTGATAATGAGGATAGCGTTACGATCGGTGGTTATAACCCAATAGAAAAAGTATATGCTTATGAACCAATACCGGCTGCTTTGAATGCAGAGCAGGGTAAATTTGTAATGGGTGCACAAGCCAATATGTGGACGGAGTATATGACGAATCCGAAAAAAGTCGAGTACATGTTATTTCCAAGACTAAGCGCATTAAGTGAAGTACTCTGGAGTCAACAAGAAAAAAAGAACTGGAATGATTTTGAAAAAAGGCTGCAGGTACAATTCAAACGATATGACCTATGGAAAGCTAACTATAGCAGGGCTTATTATGATTTGAAAGCAACCGTAGCGCCTACAGAAAATTTTGACGGTGTATTATGGAAATTAGAAACAAAGAATCCTGCCGCAGAAATTAAAACAATAACACATTCCGCTGGCAAACCCTATGAGTCAAAATTCAACGAAGGCACAAAATATACTTCTCCTTTAATTGTTAAATCGACCCAGCTTGTCGCTGCAATTTCAATGATTAATGGCAAAGCGGTCAGCAATCCACTCTCTCAAACCTTTCTATTCAATAAAGCCACCGGGAAAAAAGTAACATTGGCAAAGGCAGCTTCAAAAAATTATCCGGGCGATGGCGCATTTACGTTAGTAAATGGAGTACAGAACACGATGGGTCGCGGGCGTTCAAAAGAATTTCTGGGTTTTAATGGTGAAGATTGTGAAGCGATCATTGACCTTGGCAAAGAAGATAAATTTTCGTCGGTAACAATTCATTCATTCCGTCAGCAAGGTTCATGGATCTATCAGCCAATTTCTGCAGAGGTCTTTATTTCGCGTGATGGCACAAATTTTTCTAGCGTTGGTATGACCAAAGATTTTAAAGAAACAAGAAATGGTAATGGTGTAATGAAAGTTGACTTTACCATGACTGCCCCTGTGCGTTATGTGAAAGTGGTGGTAAAGAACTGGGGTGATATCCAACCGGGTAATCCTGGTGCAGGAAATAAGGCATGGTTGTTTGTTGATGAGATCGAAGTGAATTAATTGAAGGGCTTCATGTCAATTTTCTTCAAAATGAACTCCCCAATCTTTTTCCCCTGGTCGCCTCCATTTTCGATCGCATCCCAAAAATGAATTCCGCCATAGAGTCTGCTGATGCGTGCCTCTGCCGCCGCGTCAAGAAAAGATTTAAAATTTCTTGCTGGCAAGCCGATATAAGTTTCGGTTGTATCGGTAAATGGAAAATTATCACCAAACCAGGAACTCAATATCACTGCTGCAGCTGTGGAAATTACACTATGTCCACTACTATATTCAGGGAAAGGTGGCGTTTGCAATAAAGGTTTCCATTTTTCATCAAGCATGCGATTAATCGCGGTTTCTGGCCGAATGCGATTCGTTCTATATTTCTCATCCCAGCAACAAACAAACGCATCATGAAGTGTCAATGCCACCACCGTATGAATAAGTAGGGTATTTTTAAAATCAAGCCCTGCCTCTTGTGCCGCAATACCAGAGATACTCATCCAATGCCCGCCGGGAGAAATTTTTTTCAACCCAATGCTCATGTGCCCCTGGAACTGCACGGCAAAAGGATTACAATCCCAATAATTAGCGATCAGCTTTTGTTCATCTGAGAGTTTATTTCCTGTGTCATAAACTTCCTTTACCAGTTTATAAAACTCAGAGGATACGTCCTTATCAAATTCAACCGGGGGAGTTGCTTTAAATGCCGCCGTAGAATCAATAAAAAAAACACGGACCGTTCCCCAATAAGGTTCCACTGCGGCCATATACTCGGGTGGAGTTGGTTTCCATGCGCCTTCAGTATCGAAAGGTTTGTAACGTTTCTTTACACTCAGCCGGAAATATCCATCTGAACGTGAATACTGAACGATCATGTTAGATACCCGTTGAGCAAACATAATAGATGAATCAATTATTTTTTGATCAATAGCCATATCCGAATAATAAGAAAGCAACAACTTTTGTTTTTCTTCGAGCAAATAACCAGAGGGTATAATATTTTTTCCCGTTTCCAAAATACCATACAAAACACTCAACGCTGGATTTATAGTAGCTGGTAGAACCAATGATGCAGAAGGATATTGTTTTATTATGTTTTGAAGTGAGGGCACTCCCTGTTTTAACCTGTATAAGATTTCATAGCCTGTTAACAGGGAATAGGAATAAAAGCGGGCAGCGGCCGGAGGATTTATTACATCATGATACATCACTTCCGTCAGGCTCCATACCTGTTGTTGAATAGTTGGAGCTGTTCTCACGTCCTGGGCCCGGGAAACCGATGATAGTAAAATCAATAAACCAAAAATCTGCTTCATCAATTTAGCTTGTAGGTTAAGAGCGGTGAATTATTGATGCCTGCCAGCAAATACTTCACTCCATTTACATTTATTATTACCGCATCTTTCGTGTCGCCAGGGATCAGGAGACCAGCCTCTTTATTTGGCAGATAATTAAAATTTCCTTTGCCGTCATTCAGCAAAATAGTTCCAAAGTTTGCATCCATTTTTCCCATCTTTAACCGGCAGTGCTCATTATTTCCCAGCAGTAGAATATCTTCAAGACCATCCTTATTAAAATCTTCCAGGACGATCTTATTTACTGAAGAAAATTGTGCCTCCAATGGAATCTGACGAGGGATAAACTGACCATCCCGATTCTCAAAAAAAGTTGTTTGCAAATGGGTGGCCTTTAGCTGCTTTGCATCGTTCATCTCTTCCGCAGAAAAAATATCCTTCATCTCTGCATCTGCATAACTTTTATAACTGGTAAATTTTCTTCGCATCGGATACATCTGTTCCAATAATTCATCACGGGATAAATAGGGATATGACTTACCCTGGATATAAAAGCAAAGAAATGGATCAATTGAGCCATTATTATCAAAGTCTTTATAGATCAGTTCGACCGGCTCCTTTTCACTCGCCTTTATTTGTGAATTTAATCCCCAATTCCCGCCAATGATATCGGGATCACCGTCGTTATCGATATCTGTAACTTCAATTGTATTCCACCAGCCACTATAATTCTTAAGCTCGTGATGCGATATCTGAAGAACCTTCCCGGTGTTTAAGTAAATTGTTGGACTTAGCCACTCACCTGCTATTACAAGATCAGGCTTTCCATCTTTATTGATATCAGTCCAGGAGGCGTCGGTAACCATTCCAATAAATGAAATATCTTTCGACCAAATCTTTGTTACATCAGAAAAATTTCCCTTGCCATCATTTAGCAATAAAAAGCTCTGTGGTGTTTCGGGATATTCTCCAGGCACCATTCTTCCGCCAACGAAAAGATCCATATCGCTGTCGCCATCTATGTCCGCTCCGGCTACACATGATTTTCCCGACAACATTACCGGCAACGATGAATCTGACCGATGGAAATTTCCATTTCCATCATTGATAAAAAGCCTGTCTTGAAGCCGGGTATCATTTTCTTCATAATCGTTATACCCCCCACTCGTGCAATAAATATCCGCATCGTTGTCACCATCAGCATCAAAAAATAAAACGTCCGTCGTAACGGATAAACTATCGGCGATAAAATCCTTATTTGCTTTCAAAATGAATGAACCATTGCTTTGCTGCAGATACAATTCGCTGCCTTGTCCCTGTGATGATCCAATAAAGAGATCTTCTTTGCTATCCCCATTTACATCCATCTTTGAAAACCTCGGCCCGCATTGAGAATACATAATGGGCATCAGGGACTGCCTTTTGAAATCATTATACTCCAGCTGCATATGTGAAAAATCGATCAGCGATTTTTGATAAGTAAACATCTTCTTTTCCGACTTATTGATCATCGATTTCGCATCTATTGCTTTCTCTTGTTTTAATACTACAGTTTGATCCGTCTTTATTTTATATATCACTTCAGACTTTCCGCCTGGCCAAATTATTTTCAACGAATCAACCTCTGTAAATTTTCCCAGGCCAAAATGTAGTACCTCACTGACAGAAGATTGATAACCCCTTGCAGGCATTTGTTCGAGTAGCTGAAAACTTTTGCCGGTATAACAAAAAATTTTCGCGCCAAGACCGAATCGGTTGCCGGTATTGCCCTCCAACTTTACTTTCAAAAAATAGTGCTGCGAATTTTCTAAATCATTCCTGTAAATAAATACCGGCTGGTTTATGTTATTTACAATCAGGTCAAGATCGCCGTCATTATCAAGATCAGCATACGCGGCACCATTTGAAAGAGCTGCCTGTTTAAGCCCCCATTGTCCTGATACATTTTTAAACGTAAGGTTCCCATTGTTGCTGAAAGCATAATTCGTTAACATGGTCACCGGCATCATCTTAATGATCTCGGTATAATCTATTTGCTCCCTGTTGACTACCTGCTTAACTAAATAATCACCCCAGAATTTCAAAAAATCCTTATTGGTGTAATCCCGCATATAGCCATTCGTAACATACAGGTCCTTGTATCCGTCATTATCAAAATCTGCCAGCAACGGAGCCCAGCTCCAATCTGTATTAGATATACCTGCCAACTGCCCTATTTCACTGAATGTTCCATTACCATTATTTAGTTGCAACATGTTTCTCATATACTGGTAATGAAAACCATTGGCCGTCATCTCCTGGTAGAGTTCATAGTTTTCCTGGGCCTGCAATAACTTTTGTCTCCTGTTATCTTCCGGCAACATGTCAAGAGTAAAAATATCTACCAACCCGTCATTATTAATATCTGCAATATCACTACCCATTGAGAATTGAGACAAGTGACCGAACATGTACAACTCCCTTTGAGAGAAAGTCCCATTCATGTTATTGATATAACAATAGTCTTGTTCTGTATAATCATTGCTCACATAGATATCGGGCCAATTATCATTGTTAATATCTGATACTGCTACACCCAATCCAAAGCTTATGGGATTGCCACTAATTCCTGCCTTTCTGCTTATATCGGTAAATTTTCCATTGTCATTTCTATAAAGCCTGTCGGCAGCGAGAGAATCATAATCATTTTTCAGATAATGTAACTCTACATTTTTAAAAGCTTTGATATTATGATTAAGTACGTAACAGTCAAGGTCGCCATCCAGGTCATAATCAAAAAAAACTGTTTGTGTAGAACAACCTTCGTCAGCAATACCATATTCTTTCGCTTTTTCCGAAAAAGTCAGGTCTTGATTATTGATGTATAATTCATTCTGTCTTGAACGGCCATCTCCCTTCCCCGAATAACAGACATAGATATCCAACCATCCATCACCGTTAATATCGGCCATTGTAACACCTGTTTTCCAGCTTTTTTTACCACCCACTTTAGCCGAACGGGTAATATCCCTGAAATGGAAACTGCCTTCGTTAAGAAAAAGCTTGTTTGGCTGAGTGTTGGCGGTAAGAAAAATATCAGGAAGGCCATCATTATTTATATCACCGACGGCTACACCACCACCATTGTAAAAATATTCATATGCTAATACATTAATTGAACTGTCTTCATTAATTTCATTTGAAAAATTGATCCCGGTTTCTTTGGAAGATAGCAACGTAAACAGGGGCCTGCTGCCTGGTTGCGCAGTAAGTAATGGCGAAAAAAGAAATAAAACAGCTCCTTGAATCAAAAACCCTTTCATAACAACTCAGATCATAGCGTAAGTTATTTTATTTTGGCAATGTAATATTAAGAAGGCTGCCTTGTTCAAGGCAGCCTTTCTACTGCTTATGCTATTATGAAAAAGAACTTTACGGTTTATCCCACCAAACTCTTGACGTCATTTTATCGCCGCCCTGTAACCTGTTAATCGCATCGGTATAATTGGTTCCGTTTGTATTTGCTTCAGACTGCGGATAATGGAGCCTGCGTGGTATAGTGCCTCCGGTAACATTACCCGGATAATTAACTGGTGTAAGTACAGGATATCCACTCCTGCGCCAGTTAGCAAATGTTTCATAGTCGTTGAAAACAGTTGCTGCCCAGTATTGCGTATTTATCATTTGCAATCCACTGGCCGGGACATACGGATGAGCTACTAAATATGCATCTGCGGCTGCATCGGTTATTGCAGCGCCTGCATCCCATTGCTCAAGTGATCTCATGGCTGCTTTTACCCCTTTATTATAGTGTTCAGCAGCGGTGCCTGTAACACTCCATCCTCTTTCTTTTGCCTCCGCTAACATCAACTCTACTTCAGCATAGGTCATAAGCATTGTAATGCCATCCATTTTTGCATACCACCGATTTACTGGTCTTGAATATTTGTAATAAGAAACCGGATAACCGGGGGCAGTGCTGATATCAGTAGCTCCACCCTGAAGATCATATCCGTTTGGCATTCCCAACTGGTTTGCCGGCGTCTGATCGCCTGCAAAGCCAAGTGTATTTTCATTTGGAGCAGCCGGTGGTATTTCAGCTAATACTCCAAGACGTGGATCGTTATTATTCTTCAGAAAATCTATGAATGTTTTGCTCCAACGGATGTAAGGTATTTCATAAGGCAAATTCAATACCTGGCTTATGCGATTTACAGTAGGACGACCAAGGGCTTCATCATGTTTTATTCTTGCATTGTCATCAATGCTGGTCATTACTCCGCCCGTTGCGGCCCTTTCCACCCAGGTTTTTGCAGCGGTGGCATCGATCTTTGTTAACCGCATACCCAATCGCATCATTAAGGAGTAACCAAACTTTTTCCATTTTTCAACATCTCCATTGTAGATCATGTCCCCAACAGGTTTGTCTTTTGCAGCATCTAATTTTCCACAGGCGTCCTGCAATTCGTTGAGCATGTCCATATAGATATCCTGCTGTTTGTCATATACCGGTGTAAAAATTCTTTCATAATAACCAAGACCTGCCTGAGAATAGGGGACATCACCATAAATATCCGTGATTCGATGAAAGATAAGCGCTTTCATGATACGTCCGACCTGATGAAGATTTGAATACTCATCCTTATCTTTTGTTAGTTCTACAAGGTCAACTACATGCTTTACCTGCTCATCATAGGCTCTTTCAAAATAAGCAGCCATATAATCATTATTCTGCGTGTATTTATCTCCTACCCAATAGCCGGCCAGGTGAGAGAAATGTTGGATCATGGTGCTAAAATGGATCAACTGGGCCCGCCATGTTTCATAACTGAAATCGGCACTGCCTGTATAACGTAGCTGTGCAGTTGTCAGCAGGTAATTAGGATTAAAAGTATCAGGTCCTGCAGCTGTCGGATCCGTGTTGATCTCGTCAAACCTTTTGGTACAGCCGATCGTAACGACGATCATCAGTGCCACCAGGGTTAAATATCTTAAAATCGATTTCATATAAATATTTTTTAGATGATCAGAATTTAATATTCAGGTTAACACCATATGAACGATAAGGAGGAACACCAGCCAATTCAAGCCCTTGTCCAACCCCATTGTTATAATTCGACTCAGGATCTATATTTGGAGTGTCCTTGCTCAAAATAGCGAGGTTCCTTCCTACCAGTGATATATTCATTCCCTGAATCGGGAATTTGCCAAAAACAGTACCCGGAATATTATAACCAATTACTACCTGGCGAAGCTTAATAAAATCCGCTTTGTAGATAAAAGCTGAAGACACGTTGGCTGATAACGCACCATAATAATCCCACGCTTTTGCATTGACGGTATTTCTGCCACCGGAAGGATCTACACCATCGCCTATAATACCGCCTTCTCTTCCAACAAGCGTCATCTTATGCAGGCCGAACCCGGTTGCATAAGCGTCAGTAGCAGAATAAATCACTCCGCCAGATTTGAAATCGATGAGGAATCCAAAGTTGAAATTCTTATAAGCAAAATCATTATTCCAACCACCAAAGAAGTCATTGTATCCCGATCCCATTGGTATCAATTCTCCCTGCTGCGGTCTTCCGTTTGCATCAAACATTATGCTTCCACTTGCATCTCTTTTATAATCAAAGGCCATGACCTGCGATGCCGGCTTACCAACAACATGCTGCACATAGGCAGTACGTGTTCTTGATTCTGCCAGTGCAAGCTTGCTCTGGCCATCTGCAAGTTTAAGGACCTTGTTATTAAGTTTGGTGAGATTTAAAGAGCTGTTCCAGCTAAAATCTGAACTTTTCAACACCGAGCCACTTACCAAAATTTCTATCCCTTTATTCTCCATTTCGCCAATATTGATTGTAGCACCCGTGTAACCTGACGTAATGGACGCCGGAATAGCAATTATTTCATCAATTGTCTTGCGCTTGAACCAGGCAAGATCAACAGATAGCCTGTTTTTAAACATACGGGCTTCCAATCCCAATTCAAATTCATTCAATTTGTAGGGTTGCAGGTTTCCATTGGGAACTGCACTATTATTAATGACGCCGATCGGGTATCCATTAATACTGCCGCCGATGCCGTAATACAACTGAGTTTGATAAGGATCTGTATCTCCACTGGTATTGGCCCAGGCTGCTCTTAGTTTTCCATAATTGAGCCAGTTCATTTTAATTAATTCTGTAAATATGAAACTTCCGCTAACAGATGGATAAAATAAATTGTTATTATCCGGTGGCAGTGTTGAGAACCAGTCCTCCCTGCCAGTTGTATTCAGAAATAACATGTTCTTATAAGCCAGTTCTACGTTATAATACAGAGACTGAATTTCCTTTCTGAATAAGCCATAGCTGGAGTTCTTGTTTTTTGCATTGTTCAGAACATAAAGAAAGGGAACGCTGAATTGATCACCAGAGGATGTTACGGTTTCAAAGCTTCTCTTCATCAGGTTACCACCTGCACCGGCGTTCAGGTCAAAATTTTTACCGAGCTTTTTATTGACACCCACCAGGAAGTCTGCATTCAATTCACTAAGATTGTTCGATGCCTCATTCATGTTACCCGCGGGATAGTAGGCAGTACCGGATGGTGTAACACTTGTATTGCGGTCACTAAAATAGTCACGACCGATGCGGCCCTGGGCAAATAACCAATCGGTAAAATTATACCGTATTGAACCGGTAGCAATCATTCTGTTTCTTGACAGATCATTGATGAATCGTTCTGCGGCAAACCAGGGATTCGTGGTATAAACATTTGGACCAAAGTTTATTTCAGATCCGTCAGGATGATACCCAGGTTTCAAAACCGACTGGTCGAGCGTCGTTGGCAGGAAGGTGATTCCAAAATTTGAATTACCCGGTGAATCACTAAGGTTAGGACGATTATTTGATTTCTCAATCAGGTAATTTATGACCATGGCTACGATCAGCCTTTTTGTAATCTTGCCATTAACACTTAAGTTGATCGTATTCCTCTTAATCCCGGAGTTGGGAACCACAGATTGGTTTAAGAGATTGGAAACAGATAAGCGGAAGTTCCCATTGTCATTGCCCCCGCTAAATGCAATCGTATTGGTAAAAGTCGATCCGGTACGGTAGAAATTTTTGATATTGTCGGGCTGAGCGGAATAGGGTCTTGATACTCCATCAAATTGTGGCGTGTTGGTACCATCTACCTTAGCTCCCCAACTGCTGGCTCCGGATTGATAGGCTGATGCCTGGGAGGTTGGTTTTACACCCAGCAATCCCTGTCCATATTCATATTGGAAATCGGTATAATCAATAATCTCGTCCAGTACATAATTGGAATTCAGTTCAACACCAATTCCTTTTTTACCTGCACCGGTTTTTGTAGTAATAAGAATCACACCGTTTGATGCCCGTGAACCATATAATGCAGAAGCGGTAGAACCCTTCAATATGGTGATCTCATCGATATCGTCCGGATTTATATTTCCGATTCCATCACCAAGATCGGCACCGCCCCACATACCAGCACTACCCCGTGTACTATTATCCATCGGTACACCATTTATTACGTATAATGGCTGACCACCGCTGAAACTGTTAATCCCCCGGATCACAATATTACTTGAAGAACCCGGACCACCATTTACACCACTCACATTTACCCCCGCTACTCTGCCAACCAGGCTGTTTGCCACATTTACTTCTCTTGCTTTTGTCAGGGCATCCCCGCTTACTTTTGTCAGTGAGTATCCAAGTCTTTTTGATTCTTTTCGGATACCAAGAGCAGTTACCACCACTTCACCGATTGCTTGCGAGCCACCACTTAGCGTTACATTTATCCGGGCGTCATCTCCCACCGTTACCTGATACTCCGTAAATCCTATATAGGAAAAAACAAGAATATCTCCTTTGTTTGCGTCAATTGAGTACTCCCCACTGGCATTGGTAGTTGTTCCCTTGTTTGTACCCTTAACCTGTATACTTACTCCCACCAGGGCTGCACCTTCCGCATCGGAAACACGCCCGGTTATATTGATATATCTTTCTGGTTTTAATTTCTCCAGAGAAGTATAGTTACGATTACCTTCGATAGAGGCAATTTCTGTTTTCGAAAGTTTTACCTTTTCAGAAGCAATAACAAATGTTTTTTCATTGATCTTTTTATAACGAATACCTGTACCTTTTAACCAACGATCAAGTATATCCTCTATATCACCATTCATATCTTTCAGGACATCAACACTTGTATTGGCCAATGAAGGTTCGGAAAACAGGAAATAAATTCCTTTTTTCAGGTTTAACTCTTTCAATCCGTCAAATAAAGTTTGCTTTGGTTCCGGGTTGGCTGCAAAAGTCCCCGGACGGTTTTTTGATCTTGTATATGCAACATCGTGCTGAGCATAAGTAGATCCGAAACCCAAAAAACAAATTGCGAGCAAGCAGTACTGCAATCGTTGAGCAGAAAGTTTCATAATCATGTTTCGGTTTTATTTTAGTAGTTATCAATTGCTTTTTAGAACGATCTTATTACCACTTCTTTCAGCTTTGCATTCCAATGTAGCTTCGATAGCCTGGAGCAAAACTTCAAGATCATCATTAGGCATTACACCAGTTAGCAGTTTTGATCTTATTACTTCATCACCGGTGACAATTTCGACCCCATATATATCCGTGATCATTTTAGCGGCTTCCTGAACCGGTGTGTTTTCAAAATATATTTTGCGATCCTTCCAACTTGTAATATTTGCCACTGTTAATTCCTTTTTACTAAGTTGGTCCTCTTTGTATTCTACAAAATCACCAGGTTTCATTAGCGTTTCTTGTCCATCTTCGGTTTTTAGAATAACAGTCCCCTCCTGCAACATTATATTTACTCTTCCCGGTCTGTCAACAACATTGAATTGAGTGCCTGTCACTATTATGTCGAAGCGCGACGTATGTACAATGAATTGTTGTTTCTTTGGCGATTTTGCCACATTAAAAAATGCTTCCCCTTTCAGCCATACTTCGCGGGGTTTTTCCGCTCCCCAGTCATCTCCAAGAATGACAGAACTGTTTGCATTCAAAGTCACTTTTGTACCATCGGGTAGTTGTTGCTCCACGATCTGTCCGAACTCAGTTGTATGGGTCAATTGAGATTTACCTGATAGACTACTTCCCCAGAGAATAGCGCCTGCTATTGCAATCACAATAATAGATGCCGCTGCCAGCCACCAACGATTGCGCCTGGATGGCATATTTATTATTGGTGACTTTTTTTGCGATTCGCCCTCCCCGATTTTTTCTTTTAATTTTTTGAATGCTTCACTAATCTGTTCGCCGGAAATGTCTTTTTCATTGAAATGCAATTGCTTCATAATAATTTCAGCTTCATTGTTTAAGGTTTTAAGTTGTGGCTCGGTTCTTAGTTTTGCCTCCCAGTCTGCAGCTAAAGGACTGTTGCGTTCAAAATACCAGGCAAGGAACCTTTCATCTGTAATAAGATCTTCTGAATTCTCGAAATTTTTATACATGTGGGTAGTTGTTAACTATAATAAGTGTCTTTTTCTCCATTTTTGTAACTATTTTATTTAAATTTTTCCTCACGTCGGGGAAAGTTTATTTTGCACCCGGAAAGCTTGCTGGATCTCTGGCTTTCTACTACTACTGCTTAGCTTGCTTGAATAGAACGCTTACCGATATTGAATTATGGACCGCCTTTAAGACGGGAGATGAGGCCGCATTTGAAAGATTATTTAATCAATATTACGGCTTGCTTTATAATTACGGCTCAAAATTTTGTCCCGCAAAAGAAATGCTTGAAGATTGCATACAGGACCTGTTCCTCGACCTTTGGAATAGTAAATCTCAAAATCCTGTTGTATCTGTAAAAGTTTATCTGCTAAAGGCGTTAAAATATAAAATATATAAAGTCGTTTCCCGGAATAATAAAAACGAATTGCGGGATTTCACCTACGACGGTGAACTTGCATTTGAATTCAGCCACGAAAATTTTATAGTTTCACTGGAAGAATCCACGGAGCGATATGATAAGCTGCTTAGATGTCTTCAACAACTTACCAACAGGCAAAGAGAAGTAGTTTACCTGAAGATTTATAAGAATCTGAGTTATGAAGAAGTTGCTGAACTGATGCAGATCAATTACCAGGCCACCCGCAATTTACTGTCTCAGGCTATGAAATCCTTAAAACAACATTTTAATTCGCTACCGGTTCATTAGGCAAACGTTTGCTTACAGGCAGACGTTACAAGATCAAATCTGACGCACCTGGATAGAAAAAGATAACTTGTTCGATTATCTTTGCTGTTCTGACACTCACCAAAAATTCCACAGATGACAATGGTTGATTCATTTGAAAAGATCCCGGTAAGAATCTATCCGGATCTTAAGGCAGGATCCAAAGCAGTTGCAAAACAAATCGCCGACTTCATTCGTGAAAAACAAAAGAAAAAAGAGAAATGTGTACTTGGCCTGGCGACGGGCTCTACTCCAAAAACTTTATATGCTGAGCTGGTACGAATGCATAAGGAAGAAAAACTGAGCTTTAAG
>DASVAM010000191.1:0-11883 GCA_036376375.1 Chitinophagaceae bacterium | reverse complement strand
ATACGTTTTGTCCATAAAGCGTATAGGTAAACAATGGGTCTTCGTAGTAGGGCCGCCAGCTATGGAAATTTAAGAGCTTTGTTCCCTTTTTATATTTACTTATCGCGAAATTCCGGGGCTGCACATCATCGATCAGCATCGCTTTGAAATTATTTTCGTTCGCTACCTTGTAACGGGCACCAGCATTTGAAAATAAAGATTGATCGATCTGATGGCGGTTCTCTCCCGGTAAATTAGTTTCCTTTATCTGATAACCATCAGCAGTAAAATTTGAGTAAACAATTTTGCTACCAGACGGACTGGCAAAATAATTACCCGTGGTAGAATTCGTTACCCGGAACATCTTATGCTCAGGATTTGCCAGGTCCAGCATAAACAAGTCATCATTGCCATTGAAAGAAGCCGTAAAATATACCTCATCACCCTGCACATTCGGGAAACCAATTACGGACCATGTCGGGTCCATCAAATATTCTATTGTACCAGAACTAAGAAGAACCCGAATCATCGACATCTGGCCATTGGTAAACCTGATACAACTAATCAGCGTATTATCACCAATAAATTTCGGATCAGTGAATACAGCAATTGAGCTCGCATTTATTTTTTGCAAAACCTCACCAGAAGGCATGCTCAATACATGCAATTCACATTTACCATCCGTTCCATAATGCACAGCAACGATCTTGCTGCCATCATTATTTATATCCGGCGCAAAATATTTTGTCTTCCGGGTAATAGTCTGCTGTTTACCGCTTTGAAGATCCAACAACCGGATCTCTCCAAAATTCTTCCAACCCCATCTTGGATCAGGTTTATAGGATGAGTACACGATCTTTCTATTCCGGTAACTATAGTGTTCATCAAGGGAAATATCTCTTACCCGCAATACATGTTCTCCCGCATGATCCTTGATTACAAATGCGGCGCGCTTGCGATAACTGCTTTTCAAATAGAGCAACGAATCATTTCCGATACGATACGGAAAAAAATAATTCGTAACAAAGTTTAATGTTGGTGTAGTTATTTTTTGTTCCCCAGTTCCGGCGCCCTGGTTTTGCGTTCCTTCCGCCTGCGGCAGGTTCTTCTGGTGCATATCATTGTTCAGCTTATAGTGATCCAAAGCTTGCTTCGTGAAAGTCTTATAATCAAGATTTGTATGCTTTTTGATAGCATGTTGAAATGGATAAAATAATCCTTTAAAGGACGCCGCATCCCTTGTTACCTTTCCCCAGAAATCTGTTCCATATTTTTCATAACCATAATTTACCAGCAAATAGCCCAGGTGATAATGAGTAGGAACAAAATCTTTCAATGACCGATTCCGTAACTTCATCCAACGATATTGTTTATTATCCAGCCAAAGCGACTTGTATTGATTCGTAAAAAACGGGATTCGTCCCCTGCCTTGTTTTGTATGTGCTGTTTCATTATACACAGCATCTCCTTCATAAAACCAATCAGGTACTGAAGCATTTATTGCCAGCGCCAATCCATCTTCACCGGCCAGATAATACATCAGTTTACTTAAGCCGGCTCTGAAGTTGCTATACTGTTGCACATGCCTGTATTCATGGAATGCAAGACTTTCTGACCAGGGGATACTGCCAAGATCGAAATTGCTGAAGGAAGGAGTCAAGTGGAACTCGCTTCGGTATGGACCCAGCCCAACATAGGCGTTTGAAATCGTTGTTTGATTTTGGAGGACGATATTTATTTTATCCAGTCTCGTACCCAACAAATTATTTTTTGCCGCGAGAAAATGAACGATCGATGCTACTCTTTGTGCAGTGCTGTCAGCCCCAACAGGGAAAATAATCTTTGCGGTGTCTGTATTGATCTGTTTCCACTTTATGGATGGAGGATTGCCACCGAATTCCTGTGCTGAGAGAAACGAAGTAAGTAAAATAAGAACTGTAAAGGTTGTCAGTCTTTGCATCCGTGCGGATTTTAAGAAGGAAGTTACGGAAAAGCCAATTGCAGGTTGATAACTAATTTTTTGTTTTATACCTTTAACTCACATTCTATCGCTTGTAAAAGATTCTCATGAAAAACCCATCCAGGACACAGCAACACCCCGATTCTTTACTGATCCATTACTTAACGCTTCGTAAATCAGTTGGCATACTCGGTATTTTTTTACCATTGGTATTGATCTTTGGCGTAAAGCTTATTACGAATTGTAACACCCTGCAGGATTCGATCAGTGATTATTACTACAGTAAGATGGGACATTATATGACGGGAACGTTGTGTGCTGTCTCTTTATTCATGTTCTCTTACAAAGGCTATGGACCCAAAGATCTTTGGGCCGGACGAGGAGCCAGTTTATTTTCATTGGCTGTTGCTTTTTTCCCTTGCTCAAACTTCAACCCTCTTTCTGAATGTAAAGTCTTAGAGCTAAAAGGAAACCAGGTGATCAATCTGATTCATTTTGGTTCGGCTGCATGTCTTTTCCTGATCTTTTCATTTTTTTGTTTGTTCCTTTTTACGAAAAGCTCCGGGCATCCAACCAATCGAAAAAAGCAAAGAAATGTTGTTTACAGGGTTTGCGGGATAATCATTCTCTTATCGATCATTTTAATTCTTCTTTATTCTGTCATTCCGGCAATTCATGAGCTATTCAAAGAGTATAAACCAATCTTTTGGCTTGAAACCCTGGCGCTGCTGGCATTTGGTTTTAGTTGGCTCACAAAAGGAGAAGGATTGTTACCAGATAAGAACAAATAAAGGTTACTTCCCTGATGCCAATAAAAAACCCGGCTTATCGCCGGGATCATGAAAGCTATTGCGCCAAAAACTAACCTTTTTTACCTTTCCCTTTGCCACCTGAATTTCCCTTACTGCTCTTAGTTCCACTGTTTCCACCGCCAGTATATTTTGGATGGCCCTTTACAACATAGTACTTTGGATCATTGCTGTTTCTTATGATGACCTGTCTGCCGTTATTGCCTTTATATTTAGCATATTTGACTTTATGTGTTGAAAAATATAAATAAGGTCGCGGCTGGTTTATGACAACCTTATATCCGCTGTACAAATTATAAGATCTGTACCTGGATGGCAAAGAAGTTACAAATATCCATTTACCATTGCTGAGGTAAACAAATTGACGCCTGGGGACATAGTAATAAACTTCAATATCTGGTAAATAATAATATTCAACATAATCATATCCGACCGGTCCCCATGTTGGCTGCGAACCTATATTGATATTCACATTGACCTGGGCGGTCGATGGCTTACTAAAAACAAATCCTGCCGCCATAAACAAGACCAAAAGAAAGCTTTTCATAATTGATTGATTTATTATATGTATTAGGCTCAAAGGCAATGCCATTATGATGAGAAAAACGGGTAAAATATGACTCAAAATCCATAAAAAACTGATTCTCAAAAATGTTTTTATCCCGGCATCGGCGAAGTATAATTACCATTAATGTTGTGTAAATAATACTTTATCAGTTCTAATATCCGAATGAAACAATTAAACAGTTGACATCAACTAACTTTTTAGATTTGAGTTGAAGAAAAAAATTGTTATGAAGAAAAATACTTCCATTCTTTCAATGCTGCTTCTTATCGGCATGGCCTCCTACTCACAAATACCGTTAACAGTCTTACCAAGTGGTGGTAATAAAAAAGCAATGGTAGGTGAGCAAATTGGTTTAACAAAAGTTGTGATCAATTATGACCGGCCGGGCGTAAAAGGCCGGGAAGGAAAGGTTTGGGGACAATTGGTCCATGTAGGTTATATCGATCAGGGATTTGGCAATACAAAGATGGCTCCCTGGAGAGCCGGCGCGAATGAGAATACTACTTTCGATTTTTCTACTGATGTAAAAATAGAAGGTAAAGATCTGCCGGCCGGTAAGTATGGATTTTTCATTGCATACGATCCGAACGAATGCACGCTGATATTTTCAAAAAATTCTACGTCGTGGGGAAGCTATTACTATAACGAAAAAGAAGATGCCTTGAGAGTAAAAGTGAAACCTGTTGCACTGGACAAATCAGTTGAATGGTTAAAATATGAATTCTCCAACGAAACGGAGAACAGCGCAACCATATCGCTGATGTGGGAAAAATTGAGTATCCCATTTAAAGTGGAGGTGGATTATATAAAAGCGCAGCTTGCCTCTTTCCGCAATGAGCTAAGAACAGAGAAAGGGTTTATCTGGCAGAGTTGGGAGCAAGCCGCTAACTGGTGTCTGCAGCGAAATGTCAATCTTGAAGAAGCACTTATGTGGGCGGATTCTGCAACAAGCCCCGGATTTGAAGGCGCAAAATCTTTTCGTGCTGCAAGCACGAAAGCACAATTACTGGATAAACTTGGGCGGGGTAATGAAGCATCCGCTGTGATGAAGAATGCATTACCAAATGCATCGATGGGTGAAATACACCAATATGGCAGAGCTTTATTAGCGCAAAAGAAAAACAAAGAAGCTTTAGCGGTATTCAAATCAAATTTTGAGAAATATCCAAACCAGTTTACGACACTAATGGGCCTTGTTAGAGGCTATTCCGGGAACGGCGATTACACAAATGCACTAAAATATGCTAACCAGGCATTGCCGTTGGCACCGGATAGCGCGAACAAGAACAATGTAAATACGATGATCAATAAGCTGAAAGCCGGAAAAGACGTGAACTGAGAAAAGAATGAGTTATGAGTGATGAGTTACGAGCTTTTGCAGGCTGAAGAGTTTTCGTGTCTCAAAGAAGTGGAAATTAATCCGTGTACCAGGAATTCCGGCACTAAGCTAAAATCCATCTTTAGTAGAGCAACCTAAGACCTCGCAAAGTTTGGCATCAAGATCGGGACCACGCAGGTTTCGGCCGATTATTTTTCCCTGCGGATCCACCAAAAAGTTAAAAGGAATGCTCTGTACGCGATAAAGCTTTGCAGCAGCATTATTCCAGAATTGAAGATCGCTGACATGCGTCCATGTAAGATTGTCTTTATGGATGGCCGCAATCCAATCGTCTTTTTGCCCCGGACGATCTAAAGAAACACCGAGGACGGTAAAATTTTTTACTTTAAATTTATTGAAGCTGGCAACAACGTTTGGGTTTTCCATTCGACAGGGTCCGCACCAACTTGCCCAAAAATCAACCAGCACATATTTCCCCTTAAATGCTGATAATGATACCTGCACACCAGCTGTATCGGGCTGGGTGAAATCAATTGCATTGGTTCCGATTGCACCGACCTTATTATAATCAATATAATTTTTTAAACTTACTCCTGTTGGCGTACTTCTTACTTCGGCATCCAAACGAAGAAACCTTTGTTCAAGTAATAAAGGGTCTTCATAAAACTGTGTGGTGACAAATAAAACAAATGGAGAAACAAAAGAAGACCGGTGACCGTCCACATAGGCATCAATATTTTTTTGAATGGTATCCTGGACACCATAGTATATAGTTACCATACTGTCCCGTTGAGGACCATAAGGAGTAGAATTAATTGCTGCTACCAACGACTGCAGGCGCAAAAGCAAAGGATTAAATCGGCTTTGAAAATCCAGGAAATCAGTATGTGCTTTTGAGCCCTCAACCTTGAAATTTGTTTTAATGGGCTTAATTCCTGACACCGTGACCTTCTTATTTTCCAAATAAATAAAAACTGAATCATCTCCGGTGATTTTTAACCAGCACAGCGTAGGCTCCCCAAGCTTCCCTTTTAATGTGAACTTATTGTTTGAAATTCTGGCAGTTGCGATTTGTGAGCCGGTATTTTGGTCTTGGAGTTTTACTACTGTGCCGTCGGAAAAACCGATCATGTTACCGGTTATCGTAAAACTTGTATCCTTTTGGGAGGCAAAAAGGCCAGCCGGTAAGAACGTTACAAAAAAGACGATCAGGATTGTTTTCATATAAAAATTGTGCCTGTAAAAGTAATAAAAAAAAATACGGACCAATAGTACTTAAACCCTAATAGTCTCCAAAAATTTTCGTGTAATGTCGGCTACATTACCGGATTCTGCAAGGGCTTTTATATATGCGGTGCCGATAATGGCGCCGTTGGCTTCAGCGCAGGCAGTTTCAAAGGTTGGTCGGTCTTTTATCCCAAAGCCCACAAGGACAGGGTTTTTGAGGTTCAGACCTTTTAGTTTTTGCAGGTAGGTTCTAACACCGGTCAAATTCTTATCTGACCCGGTAGTGGAAGACGATGAAACGGCATATAAGAAGCCGGTGCTTAATTTGTCAAGCTTCTTAATTCTTTCTTCACTTGTTTCCGGGGTAACCAGGAAAATAAAGTCGAGTCCGTGTTTTTCTATAATAGCGCCATATTCAGTTTCGAATTCATGTTCAGGAAGATCAGGAAGAATTAACCCATCAATACCTACCGCAGCTGCATCTGCACAGAAATTTTCAAACCCATATTGTAAAACAGGGTTCATATAACCCATCAATACGACCGGAACAGTAATGTCCTTTCTAAAACCCTCTAATTGTTCAAATAGCTTTTTTATCGTCATCCCATTTGCAAGCGCAATGGTGCTGCTCTGCTGGATCACAGGGCCATCGGCCAAAGGATCGCTGTAGGGCATTCCAAGTTCAATGATATCTGCTCCGTTTTTTTGCAGGGCATTTATCACTTCCATTGTTGAATTCAATTGAGGATAGCCCGCGGTGCAGTAAACGTTTAGAACACCACTTTGCTTTTCTTGAAATAGTTTTCCTATTCTACCCATGTTTTTCAATTATAACACTCAATATTCAATAATCAATATTTAACATTCAAGTAATTGAGAATTGAGCATTGAACATTGAGTGTTGAGTATTTGTCATTTTTTGTCCATCTCATTCATATATGTCCCCAAATCCTTATCTCCTCTCCCGCTCAAACAAACCACTACTATATCGTCCTTATTAAACTTCAACAAATTCAAGGCATGCAATGCATGTGCACTCTCAAGCGCCGGAATAATTCCTTCCAATTTGGCCAATTCAAAAGCAGCAGTCAATGCTTCTTCATCAGTTGCACTTAAAAATTTGGCCCGGCCACTATCATATAAATGGGCATGCAAAGGACCAATGCCGGGGTAATCCAATCCTGCAGAAATACTATGTGGTTCAACAACCTGCCCATCATCTGTTTGCATGACAAGACTTTTACTTCCATGTAAAACACCCGGTTTACCTAATTGAGTCGTTGCAGCACTTAGACCGCTATGGAGACCATGGCCTGCCGCTTCCACAGCGATCAATTCCACTGAAGCCTCATCTAAAAAATGATAAAATGCACCGGCCGCATTACTCCCACCCCCAACACATGCAATCACATATTGGGGTAATTCATCTCCTGCCTGCCCGTCGACGCGGGTTTTATCGCCTAATTGCTTTCGCATCTCCTCACTTATCACACTTTGAAACTTTGAAACCATATCCGGATAAGGGTGGGGTCCCACAACACTCCCAATTATATAATGTGTATCATTCGGGTTATTTATCCAGTCGCGGATAGCTTCGTTCGTTGCATCTTTCAATGTCTTACTTCCCGACTTGGCTGGAATAACTGAAGCTCCCAACATTTTCATTCTCGCTACATTTGGAGCCTGGCGTTCAATGTCTTTTTCTCCCATATATACAATACACTCAACGCCTTTCAATGCGCACACGGTAGCCGTTGCTACCCCGTGCTGCCCCGCACCGGTTTCCGCAATGATCCTTTTTTTACCCAATCGTTGCGCAAGCAATATCTGCCCGATCGTATTGTTGATCTTGTGTGCGCCTGTGTGGCAAAGATCTTCCCGCTTCAGATAGATGTTGGTCCCATACTTATCGCCTAATCTTTTTGCCTGGTACAACGGAGTTGGCCGGCCTGCATAATCCCGCAGTAACTCATGAAACTCCTTTTGAAAAGACGCCTCATTCATTATTTCCAAATAACGAATTCTGAGTTCTTCTACATTACGGTGAAGCATTTCAGGAATATATGCTCCGCCGAATTTTCCATAATAACCAAATTCATCTGGTTGCTGATATGTTGTTTTGATTGCCATTCGTATTTGCGGGGCGAAGCCAAAGCGATCTGCCCAATTCTATTTATTGATATCTATTTTAGTTAAAAATCAAATTTGTAAAAAAAGGTGATATGAAAAGGCGCCATGATGTAAAGGTTGCCATCAGCAATAACATTGTCACCAGTATCCTGACAAACTTTCCTTTAACCGATATGGCTTTTGCAAGGTCGATTAACACCCACGTTATATAAACAATTTTAAAAATATCTGACCAGAGAATACTCACTGAATCACCTGTAAGCAGGTAATAGACGAGTCCCAATACAACAAACACAGTTTGAAAAAGTATTAGGGTGCCAATGCCATAAAGAATTGCCACTAATGCCTCCACGTAATTATATTTCTTGTACATAAGCAGGAAGTATACATATATGGCCTGCAGGGGCAACAGAAGCGTTAGAACAATATTCAAATGACTAATGGCAAATTTTGTTGTTTCACCCGGTCCAAAATAACCTTCAAAACTGATGACCGAATTTTCTCCAAACCAGGTTTTTAAAAAATAAAGAATGAGCGAATAAAGCGCAATCCAGATCAAAAAGTAAGAAACTGGTTTTTGATAAACTTTCCTTCTGCCTTCAATAAAATTTTTGATGACATGTCCCGGCGTTCTTATCAGTTGCCAGGAAGTAAAAAAGAATCCCTTTTCAGCATGTGTGAAGAAATGAACGATCTCATGCCAGAGAAAATGCAAAGTGATCCTTTCAGGAACCGGTTTTTGCCCACACATACCACAATACAAACTATCTGTCAAGGCTCCACAGTTTTTACAGGTTTTCATTTCAAGGCTTGTAAAAATTTCAATAAAACAGCCATGTCCTTTAGTCCCGGTGACAATTCAAACTTACTGTTGACATCGATTGCAAAAAAATCAGGATGCGCAAATGCTTTTACTTTTTCTGCATCATCGGGACCGATTCCGCCACTAAGGAAAAATGGTTTTTCAATTTTGGCGTTTTTTAGAATTGACCAATCAAATTGTTGTCCCGTACCACCAAAACTTTCTTTTAATCCAGCTGTATCAAATAGATAATAATCACATACTGCATCATATGGCTCTACAAGCTTGTCAACATTAACAGCTCCATCTTCGATCCGAAAGGCTTTTATCACTTCCACTTCTGCACTTAACTCTTCGCACATTTCGGGTGTTTCGTTGCCATGCAGCTGCACAATATCCAGTCCATATTCGTCGATGGCATCCAACAATTCGGAATAGCCGGGGTTTACAAATACCCCGACTTTTTTAAGATCAAAATCCGCATCTTTCACTTGCTTTCCCGGGATCTTATCACCCATATACCGGGGCGAATCTTTATAAAATATCAATCCTGCATAGTCAACATTTAATGCCTCCAATTGCTGCAATTGTTTAAACTGCGTAATACCGCAAACTTTTATATTCATTTGGTCGGTTTTTTAACTCCCAAATTTTCAGCAAATTTTTTTATGCCATTCAAATCCTTCACTCCTGGTCCCATCTCAAATTTTGTATTTATATCGATCGCAAATAATTTTTCTCCTGCCGGCGTGCCAATAAATTCCTCCAATTTTTTTTCATCACCGGTCTCAATACCACCGCTCAAAAAATACGGTTTTAATGGCTGCGATTGCTGCAATAATGTCCAATCAAACTTTTTTCCTGTGCCCCCATATCCAACACCCAGCGTATCAAACATAAAGAAATCACATACTTCGGTATAGGGTTGCGTCATATGTAAAATGCTGTCGTTATCACTCAGCCGAAAAGCTTTGATCACAGAAATATAATCGGAGATCTTATCACAGAACTTCGGGCTTTCATCACCATGCAATTGCACCATGTCTAACCTGTAATCTTCTACGGTTTTCATTAGTTCGTCATGGGGTGGATTTACAAACACTCCCACCTTGATGATTCTCCCTTTTATCTGCCGCATTCTTTCCGGGCTTATTTTTTGCGCCATATAACGCGTCGACTTTGGATAAAAAATAAAACCGGCAAATGTTACGCCGATGTCATCAAGGGCATTTACTTGCGGCGGCAATGTGTTTCCGCAAACTTTAATCTTCATGTGCTTTTGCTTTTAATTGTTTTACGAACTCCGCAAAAGCAATCGTTGGATCGGGTTGCTTCATAAAATGCTCGCCGATCAAAAACCCTTCAAACCCGTTGTCACGAAATAAAAGAATATTTTCAATCGAATTAATTCCACTTTCTGCAACTTTTACTTTACCAACCGGTATTTGCCTTGCCATCCTTAGACTTCTTTCAATATCCACCCGAAAAGTTTTCAGATCGCGGTTATTGATACCAATAATTTCTGTTTCTGCACAAATATGCCCCAGCTCGTCCTCGCCGTGCAACTCAAGCAGCACTTCCATGCCATAGTTTTTTGCTTCTCTTGCAAGTTCGATAACTCTTGCGGGGCTAAGAATTGCTGCTATCAAAAGTATTACATCCGCTCCATACGCCTTTGATTCATGAATCTGTATTTCATCAATTATAAAATCTTTTCGCAGCAATGGAAGTTGTGATACGGCTCGCACGACTGTTAAATCTTCAATATCGCCTCCAAAAAATTCTTTATCTGTCAATACTGAAGCTGCTGCTGCACCCTGTTGTTCATAGGACATCACAACTGCTGGCGCAGAATAATCTTCGGATTTAAACCAGCCTTTAGAGGGCGATTTTCTTTTAAACTCTGCGATAATTCCTGTACTGCCGTCGGTTTGCAAGTTCCTTTTCAGAGAATAACATTGTCTGTCAAACCTGGTGGAAAAAAATTTGTACCAATCAGGATCAAAAAGAAGTCGCTTTTCTTCTATTTCCTTTTTCTTGGCTTCAACAATTGTTTCCAGAATATTGCTCATTGCAGTCCGATTAGTTTATCCATGCTTGCTTTTGCTTTACCGCTTTCCAGGCTTTCAATTGCCGTATTAAATGCATCGTCATAAGATTTATAACGACCTGTGCCATATAAAGCCATCGCTGCATTTGCCAGCACCACTGCATTTTGCGCCCAGGTCCCTTCACCCCTCAGAATCTTTAAAAAGATCTTTGCCGCCTCTTCAACCGTATTGCCACCATGAATATCATGCGGCTCAACCATTCTTTTACCAAGTTGTTCGGGCGTCTTTATTGTTTCGCCCTCGTTTGTAATAACCTTTGTGTCATTTGTCAGGGATATTTCATCATAACCATCCAGACCATGGATAATCGTAAATGATTGTTCCGTTTGCTGTAAGAGATAATTATATATTCTTGCCATTTCCAAACTGAATACTCCGACCAATTGATATCCCGGATGCGACGGATTTACCATTGGCCCAAGCATGTTAAAAAAAGTTCGCATCGCAAGGTTTTTACGAATGGGTCCAACTGTCTTTAATGCCGGATGAAATAATGGTGCATGCAGAAAACAAATATTCGATTCTTCCATCTCCTTTTTCAACTTCTCGTTGTCGTTTTTAAATTTATATCCCATCAGCTCCATTACATTTGAAGCACCGCTGATGGATGAGGCACCATAATTGCCATGCTTTGCAACTTTCTGACCAGTACCTGCCACGATGAAACAACTAAGTGTTGAAATATTAAAAGTATTTTTTCCATCACCACCTGTGCCAACAATATCTATCGTATCAAATTCATTGAAATCAACGGGTACACAGAGCTCCAATAATGCATCACGAAAACCCTGCAGCTCGTCAATTGTAATGCTGCGCATTAAGAACACCGTCATGAAAGCCGTTATCTCATGTTCATTGTAAACACCTTTACCGATGTTTACCAAAACATCTTTCGCTTGCTCACGGTTTAGTGTTTTGTGTTCGAATAAATATTGAAGGATCTTTTTCATATTGTCTG
>DASVAM010000190.1:0-3287 GCA_036376375.1 Chitinophagaceae bacterium | reverse complement strand
CATGAGGAATACGTACATACTCAGCTTGTGTGCCATTGATGAGGTGTCCCAGGATCCAGCCACCATCTTCGCAATGCGAATACATTTGCTTTTTGCAATACTCGCATTTGCCGCAAGAAGTAATGCAGGATATCAACACATGATCGCCTTTCTTGAAATTATTGACAGCAGGTCCCGTTTCTTCAATAATGCCCACACCTTCATGGCCCAGTATTCTGCCTTCGGTAACAGCAGGTACATCCCCTTTCAGTATATGCAGATCAGTACCGCAAATTGTGGTCTTCAATACCTTCACTATTGCATCTGTTGGGGCGATGAGCTGGGGAACGGGCACTTCTTTCCATTCTTTTTTACCAGGTCCGCCGTACACCAGTGCTTTCATCATTTTGGTTTCTTTTATCTTGGGGAGCCTCACGGGCTCCAGCACTTGAGTATCCATATAAATCTTTTTTGAGGTTAATAAATAAAACTCCGTTGACTATAATTTACCTCATGAAAGTTAACAAACCCATCGTGTCATTACGATGACACTCATCATTCGTTAAAGAGACTATCGTCATGAAAGGAGGAATAAGCGTTGCATGCTTTAGCTCAAATGGGTAAATCGTATGCAGGAGGAGTTTTAAAAAAAATTTGCCTATTTAGTAGAGGTTGTTTGTCATTCCGACCGGCTGAAAGCTATCAGTTAGCTCACCATGACCTTTACAATGTCATTGGTGCTGCTTACCGTCTTGTTGCAAGCAGTGGAGCCGTGAGAGCAAGTGCCACATAGACCATAGCAATACCGAGATATTCTGTCATCTCAAATATACCAACAGCTTTTACGACGAGGTCAAATGTTATTGCAGAACCATATGCAATTGTATTACCAATAAGTAATGCCCACCACGCCCAACGTTCACCTTTGCGAAAAGCAGTGATAGTGATGGCTACTGTTAGCATACCGAATAGCATGCAGTATGTTCCATACATTCGAAATAGTATCGTAATAAAGTCTGCGACCTTTGGAGATGTGACGCTGAGCTGCGACCATGAAAGTCCCGTGAAGTTTTGATACTCGGCCTCGAGGATCGGTGTTGCATCAGGTCCAGTCAAATGTTTTGTGGCCAGGGCTGCCGCCCCGCCCCATACAGCCATTCCAGCATCTGAAATAAGGATAAGTATCCACGCCAGGCGGGGCACAGTTTTTATACGATTACTGATCCCGGGTTTTTGAATTTCATTCATTTCAAAAGATTTTTATGTGGGCAGCCTCCCGGTAAATTTTAGAACCCAACGCATGCATCGATGAGCAAAATCCACGTTAGAACCAAACATCATCGGGCAGGCACCAGCAATTAAGTTGATATTATTTTTAGTACAGTATTCAACTGCACCGGCTGAAACACTTGTTGCTTTTCGCGGCATTCCTTCATGTATCCATACCCAGCGAACGCCGGCCTCATGGCAATCCTTTACGATCTGTTCAGTGATCTCAGGTCTTGTAATGATCACGACTCCATCAACACCACCGGGAATCGATTGAATGTTTGGATAACAGTTATCTCCGTCATAGCTCGGCATGTTGGGATTTACTGCAAACACATTATGACCGCTTTCCTTCAATCGGTGATAGATCAAATCACCAACAGGGTGCTGATTATTTTGACGCGAGACCCCCGCAACAGCAATACGCTTCTGCTCCAGGAACTCGTTTACCTTTCGCTCAAGACTTTTCGTTTCCATATAAATTCAATTAGGATGAAGAGAAGCTGTTTTGAATTTTACCCGGTCTGAAAATGCATAAATCAACCAACCCATCAGCAAGAGTGCAAAAACATATGGAACAAGAGATGGAATACACTTGAAACCGAATGTTGCTAGCATATGCCGGATAGGAAAAATGAAAAAAAGAGCCATAAATGCAGTGGTGGCAATTGTCATTGCGTGACGTAATGATGGATTGCTGCGGCAATTAGCAGTAGCGATCCATGAACCGATTGCCAATGCGAGCAAATGAGTCCCTGATGCCATGCTATGGTAGATCATCCCGGAAAGATCCGTTTGTGATAGATTTAAAATATTGGGCATGCATGGAAAGCTCAATTCTAAAGCTGCTTTTGGGAAAAACAAAAAAAGAAATGCAAGAATTGTGATCACAATTGAAGTAATAATAAACAGCATGTATTGAAAGATCCCCCCTCCGGAGAAAGATGATTGGCTATTCACCTCTTTCGCTTTTAATTGCCTGTAAGGTTCTTTAAGTAAAAAGAATGACACCCAGAGAATAACACTGAGAACACTGCCTACTACAGTTGGCCCCAGTACAAAACCCTGGTATCGGAATGGCATTGCCACATTGAAGGGGGGAACTAACGACATAGAAAAAAAAAGAGCTATTCGGGTTGACGCATTAGCTGATCTTATTCCCCAAAGAGCCATTATGAGAAAAGCCCCTTTCACCGGTGCTCCAACTGCACCGATTATCATTGATGCTGCCGCAAGCTGCGAATTCTGTGGCGGAACCACTTGCCAAAGATCAATCCATACCCTGTTAAGGAAGGGAACTCCAAGAAATAACATCTCACTAAACCAAACTACTGCGAGACACCAAAAAAGAAATGTGCGGACTTTACTTAGTTGTGCACCAGGTTTTAAGTCATGTTGATTTTTCATTCGTTACCTAGTTCCAAGGCAAAACGGAGCGGTTCTTTATCTTCAGAACTAACGAAACCATAAACCCTAAACCAAATGTAATATCCGGCGCTACCGGTTAAAAATGATTTTTGTCATACGATTGATCATGTAAGAAAAAATTTCGACTAACATGAGCAAAGTCATTTTTAACCGCCCTGAACGGATAATAAATTCGATGTGTTATTATTTATCCATTGTTCAGATAAAATTTTACAGCTATGGCAAACACAATTCTTGAAGTCAGTGCTATGATGAAAGTGCGCAAGGGAAAGCTGGACGGTTTTAAGAAACAAGCTGCTGAGATCATCCGGTTAGCAAAAGAAAAGGACACAAAAACGATTCGTTATGATTGGTTTTTGAGTAAAGACGAAACAGAATGTGAAGTTCGGGAAGTGTATGAAAGCTCAGATGGTTTGATCGAACACCGGATGCATATTGCTGAAGCTCTGGAAAAACACTTCCGTGAATTCGCCGAGGGACATGCAGTGAAGATATATGGAGAGCTGTCGCCTCAACTGCAACAAATGCTGGATAAACTTAAAGACGTAGATGCAAAGCAGTATTCTTTCTTCAAAGGCTTTGAATCAGAGGCAACTCCAGAGTGGCAAAGT
>DASVAM010000188.1:0-2231 GCA_036376375.1 Chitinophagaceae bacterium | reverse complement strand
TTCTATGTAGGCAAGACAAGCGTGTACAGGATCGCTCAGGCTACACTTGCTTCAGCGGGCATTGGCTCAACACCCGCCGAACATTTCCAACTTTGGAGAAATGGTCGCCAGGTTCCCATTTATACTTCGGTTGCTTCAGGTCCATTAAGCGGCAGTGATTTCATTGAGTTTTGGGGCGAGCAGAATGATGGCCGTCCCGACAGTACTCTTTATCGCGATACAAGTTTTATTTTGGCCAATAAGTACAGTCTTCAAACTGATACCGCAGCGTTTTTCTTAACCATAAATGCTGGAGGTGGCAATCTTCGGCTGCAAGCAACTGTAAACAACGTCGCTGGCAATATCCTTCCGCCGGAACCATATTTTATGTTTACTGAAGCAAAATTTTTTAAAGATTACATGAATGCGGGTTATTACATCGATGCGGGTGAATATGTACATTCATCATCCTATGATAGAGGTGAAAGCTGGGTTTGCTGGGATATTTATTCAGGGCAATCATTTTCCGGGCAACATAGATTGTTTCCCTACACTTTTGGTCCCAACGCGATCTTCAGAATAAATGCAGCTGGTAATAGTGTCAATCAAAGAAGATTTAGGGTAAAATTGAATAATGACAGCATTTTCGGAACACAAATGGATTATTTGAATCAAACAAAATCAACTGTTGGCGTACCGATAAGCACCTTGTTAAATGAGACAAATACGATTGAAATAACAAATCTGAGTACGGGCCCCTATGATCGAATGGTAGTCGCGAAGTATGAACTTACTTATCCAAGGGTTTTCAATTTGGATACTGCAACGAATTTTCAATTTGAATTACCGGCTAACCCCGCTGGCAACTATCTTGAAATAACCAATTTTAATTACGGGTCTACGGCTCCCGTTTTATATGATATTACAAACGGTAAAAGATATGTTGGAGATATTTCGAATCCTGCAGTATTAAAATTTGCTTTAGAGGCGTCTTTGGTTGACAGGAGTTTTGTGCTCATCAGCCTTGAACCCTCAAATATTGCGATGATCGTTACAATGCATCAAAGGAACTTTATTAATTATGGTTTGGCCGCAAACCAGGGCGATTATCTCATTATATCACATCCGCGTTTATATAATGGTCCGGGTGGTTCTAACCCGGTTGAAAATTACAGGGCTTATCGAAGTTCATCAGCCGGTGGCGTATACAATGCAAAAATTTATGAGATAGATGAGCTGGTCGATCAGTTTGCATTCGGCATAAAGAAACATCCCAATTCGATCAGGAACTTTTTACGTTGGACACGAGTCAATTATTCCACACTGCCAAAGTTTGTGTTTTTGATCGGACATGCGGTGGTATATGATCAGTACCACTATTCGGAGGCTGCTTCAGATGCTGATGTTGAACGATTGAACATTATTCCAACTTTTGGATCACCCGCTTCAGATGTTTTGCTCAGCGCTGATGTAAGGCAACAAATTCCGCTCACACCAATTGGCCGTCTGTCTGTGATTGACGCGGGTGAAGTAGCAATTTACCTGGCCAAAGTGCAGGAATATGAGACAACACAAAAAGTGTCCTCACCATTGGTGCAGGATATGGCCTGGACAAAAAATGTAGTACATGTGGTTGGCGGTAATGAACCGGCACTCGTTACCCAGCTTGGCAATTACATGGATAAATACAAAAACATTATTTCCGATACTTTATTTGGAGGTAACGTAACAACTTTTAAAAAGTCTTCAACAGAAACGATACAGGCACTGGCTGATCAACATTTAAAAGATCTGTTTGCAGAAGGCATCAACCAGATAGCATATTTTGGCCACTCTTCTGCAACTGTACTTGATTTCAACCTGGATAATCCTGAAGAATATAATAACCCCGGTAAATACCCTTTGTTTATTGCAATGGGGTGTTTGGCCGGTAACTTTTTTAATTATAACCCCGCCAGGTTTTATACAAAAGAAACGCTTTCGGAGCGTTGGTTGCTAACTCCCAACAGAGGGGCCATAGCATTTCTCGCCAGTTCACACTTTGGTATTCCTCATTACCTTGATATGTATAATACCAAAACTTATACCAACGAATCAAGGACCATGTATGGCCGTACTTATGGTGAGATATTTAAGCAATCAGTGATCGACGTTTTTGCCCAGGCATCACAATTGGATTTTTATGCCCGTATGCATACAGAGCAAAATACCTTGCATGGAGATCCGGCGATCCGGCCGAATACACATTTAAA
>DASVAM010000396.1:0-4445 GCA_036376375.1 Chitinophagaceae bacterium | reverse complement strand
GGGTGCTGGCAATGCATCCGCTTCCAACATTGTAAAAACAGACATTGTGAGTACTAACGGCGTGATACATGTGATCGATGGTGTCTTGCTTCCATAGGCGTTGACGTAATCAATGGTTTAAGGTTTTCGCCGTGTTTAAATAAGTGAGGCGATGCCGGTGCGTAGTCCGTCCTCCAGGCGGGATCACTCCACATCGGATTTTCGCCTCGCTTATTGGTTGTTAATTTACGATCGCTTTAACGGGATCTTCGGAGAGATTGCACTTTTGCGTCCGGGGAAATATACAGTGTCGTTGTGAATAATATCAAATTTCGTTTCATTATAGGAGAATTTTGCGTTTTTTAGAGGTCAATTGCGCCTATAGAATATGCGTGTAAAAATCCATCTATGAAAACAACCAAAGTTCTACAAGCCATTAGTTTGTTGTTGATCTTAGTGATTGCAGTGGGCTGCCGCAGTAGCAGGTCTACATCGGGCAAACAATACCCCCGAACCACTCCAACTGAAACTCCAACGAACACAACCACCGTCATTGTTGATAACAGTAATAACCTTCCGCCCGGCCAGGCGAAAAAGGTTTATGGAAGTCAATCAGCAAAAGCCTATGCTCCGGGACAACAAAAGAAATATGCGGGTCATTATCCCCTGGTGATCGTTTACTCACCCGCTATTGTGATCAAACAACATAGTGATGGTCGCTACTTCTATAAAAACACAGCTGGATATACCTATTGGAAAGGCCATGATGGAAGATATTATATCGATGAGAAACATTTGACCGGGATGAAATATGAGGCAAAAGATTATGATGACTGGAAATCCAGGGGACAAAAGAATGACAAAGCCCAGGCATCAAAAGGAAAAGAACAGCAAGAAAAAGAGAAACAAAATCAGAAAGCAAAGGATGATAAGGATATAGCCAAAGACAAGGATGAAAAAGACAAGGAGCCAAAAGAAAAGGAACAAGCTGATCAAAAAGAAAAGAGCCAGGCTGACCAAAAAGCTAATAACGATAATGCCAAAGGAAAAGCTAAAGGGAAGGCGAAAGGATGATTAATCATTTTATTCGCGATCTTTGACGGGAGAAAAGAAAGAACATAAAACCCAATTGACCTTGAGTTTTTTTCTGATGCAGCAGATCACTTCTTTATTTGATGAATCAAATCCCACGTTGCTATTTCGTTTTATGTTATAATTTTACTTTCGATCTCTTTTCTTTTGCAAAAACTGGATATTAGATCGCAAATCCCTAAGGTCATTTTTATGAAACAGCTTTGGTTGGTCATTTTTCTTTTTTCATTCATTGGGGTAGCAGCTCAAAACCGATATAAAGTGATCGCCTATTATACAGGCAATGGCGAAACGATTCGTGATTACCCCCTGGACAAGCTTACACATATCATCTTTAGCTTCCTGACGATGCAGCATGATACGCTCGTTTTTCGCAATGATGAGCAAAGAAAATCATTGGAACAGCTGGTCGAACTAAAAAAAAGCTATCCGCAATTAAAAATTATGGTTTCGATAGGAGGTTGGGGTGGTTGTGCACCCTGTTCTGATCTGTTTGCTTTCCCTGAACACCGCAGTACATTTGCGAAGACTACTGTTGCACTCTTTCGTCAGTATAAAATAGATGGACTGGACCTTGATTGGGAATATCCCGCCATTGAGGGCTACCCGGGGCACAAATGGGATAAAGCCGATAAGAATAATTTCACCGGGTTGGTGAGGGCATTGAGAGACGAAATGAAGAATGAGTTCTTATTGACTTTTGCTGCGGGAGGGTTTACAAAATTTCTTGAAGAATCGATCGACTGGGATGCCGTGATGCCATTAGTAGATTTTGTTAACCTGATGACCTATGACCTTGTGAGCGGATTTAGTAAAGTGACCGGTCATCATACTTTGCTGTATGATCAAAAGCCCGAACAGCAATCCACCAGGAAGTGTGTTGATTGGTTGATCGATAAAAAAATAGAACCTGCTAAACTGATCATAGGCGCCGCCTTTTATGCACGGGTATGGGAGAATGTTGAAAGCAATAACAAGGGGTTGTATCAACCGGGAAAATTTCTGAGAAGTGTCAAGTATAAAGATTTCCCAACTTATTTTGCAGATAGTGCAGGTTTTAAATATTATTGGGATAAGCATGCAAATGCTCCTTACCGCTATAGTGAATCAAAAAAATTATTCGCAACATTTGACGATAAACGTTCGCTCAATGCAAAAACGAAATTTATTAAAAAGAAAAGATTAGGTGGTATCATGTTCTGGGAATTAAGCCAGGATGAAACGAAAGATGGATTGGTGGAAAAAATATATAATGGGTTAAATTGATTCCTTTTTCCTTCGCGGCGGACGGGCACGTTCAACAGTCTCACTGATGCCGAATACGATTACTGGTCAGACCATTTATCCCGCTGCAACAGTTTGCCTGACTCCATCTTCATAACTGGTTGGTGCGAATGAAAAGCGCTGGTTGAATTTCGAGGAATCGAAATAATAATCCCTGTCATTCTGGTACATCATTTCCGGCATTTCACGTAAAATGGGAATGAAGATCCCGGCTAGTTTTAACATCCACCGAGGCATCACATTTACTTTTTTTGAAGCCCCCATTTCTTTATTGAACAAATTGATGATCTGTCTTGCTGTAAGTTTTTCCGAGCTGGTAGGCAAATGCCATGTCTGGTTATAAGCATCAGGCGTATTGCCAAGAATGGCTACTGCTTTCGCCGCATCAGGAGTATATGTGAATGAGTGAATTTTATCTGCATCGATCATCCACATGGGCTTCTTTCCTTTCTTTATATTCTTATACGCCATTTCCTGTAAGGCGCTTTTTTCATTGCGTGGCCCATAAAAATCTGCGGCACGTGCTACTAACCCTCTCAGCTTTCCATTCTGTATCTGCTGCATCATCATTTCAACGATCTGTTGACGAACCTTCCCTTTCCCGGACGGTGCGTTTACGGGAGAATCTTCTGTCATATGTGGAAGGGCGCCTTTATCGTAGAGATAAACATTGTCGAAGAATACCAGCCTCGCATGATGCGTGATGCATGCCGCAAGCGTTGCCCGCATTAGTTTGGGCCATTTGTCCTGCCAAACTTTTAGATTATAATCGAACCCCACAAGCAAGTACACCACGTCTGAACCTTCAATTGCTTTTTCGACCTGCTGTTGATCGGAAAGGTCAGCAGGGAAAATTTCATCTGTATTATTTATTTTCTTTGGGTTCCTGCTTACCAATCTTATTTTATCTGTATATGCTGTGAGCTCTTTTGCAAGTAGTGAACCAATAGTTCCATTGGCACCCAAAATTGTTTGCATGATTTTTTGCTTAGACAATTAAAGTTAATTCTTCTTTTGTCAACTCAGTTTGTTCGTATTGATTGCTTTTCTTTCTTTCTTTTTTGCTCCGGCATGAGCAAGAACGTAAATGTTGAAATGTTCGCACTGGGCCATCCGACGGGTTCGTGGAATCCGGCAGAGGGAAGAACATAGACTCGTTACCTTTACATTCCAATAAAAATTCAATCCTTCATGCTTGACATTGTAATTGAAGCCCGTGAAGCAGCGATCAGCAAACTGGTAAAGGTTAAACGCATTCTTCCTTTCCGGCTTCGAAGAATGGTGGGCCCATTCATCTTTATGGATCATGCCGGTCCTGTTGTTGGAACGCCATCGGAGCATTCATCATTGGACGTATTACCACATCCGCATATTGGACTTTCAACAGTGAGTTATCTTTTTGGTGGTAAGGTTACGCATCGTGACAGTTTGGGAGTGGAACAGGTAATTCGACCGGGTGAAGTGAACTGGATGACAGCGGGCAGCGGTATTGCACATTCTGAAAGATTTGAGGATCCTGCAGCATTAGCAGGTGGGGAACTTGAAATGATGCAAACCTGGGTTGCACTTCCTGAAAAAGATGAGGAATCCTCTCCATCCTTTAATAATTATACTGCTGACCGCCTCCCGGTTTTTAATGAGAAAAATGTGTGGATGCGATTGATCGCCGGCAATGCTTATGGATTAAGAAATGATGTAAAAACAAATTCGCCGTTATTCTATTTGCATGTAGTGCTTCAGCAAACAGCAAGATTTGGATTGCCGAAAGAACACTCCGAACGCGGTTTTTATATTGCAAAGGGAAGTGTTGAGGTTGCCGGTAATACTTATCATGCAGGACAAATGCTGGTATTCAACAAATCGGCGGATCCGCTTATCGTAGCAAAAGAGCGTTCAACTCTTATGTTGCTTGGTGGTGAACCCGTCGGGGAACGTTTTATCTGGTGGAATTTTGTTTCTTCCCGCAAAGAACGGATCGAGCAGGCAAAAGAAGATTGGAAACAGGGACGCATCATACTTCCTCCAAATGATAATAAAGAATTTATTCCTTTACCGGATGATAAATCAAAACCGGCAGCGTCTCCAAAACC
>DASVAM010000160.1:0-2577 GCA_036376375.1 Chitinophagaceae bacterium | reverse complement strand
CAATCAATGCATTAAAAGAGGTGAGCAATTTTTTTATATCATGAAAATGAAGACCCGTGGTCGGTTCATCAAATATGAAAAGTATCTTGTTGGCATTCGCTCCTTTTCCTTTGCCAAGAAATGAAGCCAGCTTTACACGTTGGGCTTCACCACCGGATAATGTGTCCGACGACTGGCCAAGTTTTATATACCCCAACCCTACATCACTTAAAGGCTGGATAGCCCTGACGATCGAAGGTTCTGCCATAAAAAAGCTGATCGCTTCATCCACACTCATATCCAGCACATCAAAAATACTTTTGTCCTTATACTTCACCTCTAACACCTCTTCCTTAAATCTTTTACCATCGCATGATTCGCAGATCAAATGCACATCGGCGAGAAATTGCATTTCGATCACCTGCTCTCCCTCTCCTTTGCAGGTATCGCAACGGCCACCATCAACATTGAATGAAAAATGTTTTGGCTCAAAGCCACGCATTTTGCTCAGGGGTTGTTTGGAATATAAGTCTCTTATTTCATCATACGCTTTTATGTAAGTGACAGGATTGCTGCGGCTGCTTTTACCAATAGGATTCTGATCCACCATTTCTATCTGGGTAATCGACTCGATATCACCGGTAATCGTTTTATGCAACCCCACCTTATCGGCAAATTCACCTTTTATCTTCTGCAATGCGGGGTATAAGATCTGCTTTACCAACGTTGTTTTTCCACTTCCGCTTACACCACTTACCACGCAAAGCACATTCAGGGGAAATTCAACGTTGATGTTCTTCAGATTATTCTGCTTCGCCCCTTCTACCTTAATTGACCGATTCCATTTACGTATTGTTTTCGGCGGCTCAATTTTCAATTCGCCTTTTAAATATTTGCCGGTAAGACTTTGAAAGTTTGAAATGATCTCATCATAATTTCCCTCGGCAACTATCTCGCCACCCAAATGCGAAGCCAATGGACCCATATCTATGATATGATCTGCTTCACGCATCATCATTTCATCATGCTCCACCACAACAACAGTATTTCCAAGATCGCGGAGTTCTTTTAATACACGGATCAGGTTTTCTGTATCTCTTGAATGCAAACCAATGGAGGGCTCGTCCAAAATATAAAGGGAGTTGGTAAGATTACTGCCTAAATTTCTTGTCAGCTGTATACGCTGACTTTCGCCCCCACTTAATGAATTAGCCAGGCGGCTCATAGTCAGATACCCTAAACCAACATTCATCAAAGTGTTTAACCGGTTATGTATTTCGATCAGAATTCGTTTTGCCACTTCCCGTTCATAGTCAGAAAGTTTCTTATCCAACCCGCTGAACCATTGTTGCAGATCTTTTACCGGAAGCTCATTTAATTCTCCAATATGTTTATCGCCTACTTTTACATACAAAGCTTCTTTACGTAAGCGATATCCTTTGCAATCAGGGCAAGTTGTTCTTCCACGATAACGGCTCAGCATCACACGGTACTGAACTTTGTACAATTGCGATTCCACATCTTTAAAAAAATCATTGATGCCAATACCGTTTATTCCTTCCCACAAGAGTTTGTAATGCTTATCTGTAAGATCGCCGATCGGCTTATGAACAGGGAAACCAGTTCCGGCAGAGACTTTTATAAACTGTTTTCTCCACCAATCCATTTTTTCACCGCGCCAGGCAGCAACTGCGCCGTCGTACACACTTAATCTCCTGTCAGGAATGACAAGGTCGGCATCTATTCCCAAAACCTGGCTAAATCCCTCGCAGGTTGGACAAGCACCATAAGGATTATTAAAGGAAAAAAGATTGGGTGAAGGTTCTTCAAACTGCAGCCCGTCCAATTCAAAACGATTATTGAAATGAAGCAATGAGTTTTTAGTTCTTAGTTCGGAGTTCGGAGTCAAACTCCTGACTACCTTTTGTACTTCAACATAAACATCTCCCTCACCCTCATAAAAAGCCGTTCCGACAGAATCTGATAAACGGTGAAGATCATCTTCATCAAATTCCCTTACAACTATCCGATCTACAAGAACAAATACTTTTGATTTTTTGTTTTTTATTTCAGCGGTTCCGTCCAATAATTCTTCAAGTCTTATAATTTCTCCATCAACATATATCCGGGAAAATCCTTTTTGTACCAGGATATTCAACTCCTCTTTCAAATCACGGTTCTTATGTTGTTTTAGCGCTATAAGAATATAAACCCTGTCATCTTCATCAAGCTGCTTGATTGCTTCCAGCACGTCCTTTACATCATCTTTCTTTACCTGCTTGCCGGAAACGGGCGAAAACGTCTTTCCGATCCTTGCGTATAAGAGGCGGAGGTAATCATATACCTCGGTCATACTCCCTACGGTACTTCGGGGAGTCCGTGTTATAACTTTCTGTTCGATTGCAATAGCCGGGCACAAGCCTTTGATGTAGTCCACGTCCGGCTTGTTCATCCTGTTCAGGAATTGTCTTGCATAAGCACTCAGACTTTCTGCATAACGTCGCTGACCTTCTGCGTATAACGTGTCAATAGTGAGAGAAGATTTGCCCGAACCAGACACCCCCGTAACCACGATAAGTTTGTTTCTTGGGATTTCAA
>DASVAM010000159.1:0-19728 GCA_036376375.1 Chitinophagaceae bacterium | reverse complement strand
AGCGCCATTGAAGAGATCAAAGCCGGGAGAATTGTCATTGTTGTTGATGATGAAGACAGGGAAAATGAAGGAGACTTTATTATTGCTGCCCGCCATGCCAGCCCGGAAGTAATAAATTTTATGAGTAAGCACGGCCGCGGTCTTATTTGTGCAGCACTGATCGAAGATCGTTGCGACCAGTTGGGACTTGAATTAATGGTGAATAATAATACGGCACTTCACGAAACAGCATTTACAGTTTCTGTTGATCTGTTGGAACATGGATGCTCGACGGGAATCTCGGCCCATGATCGTTCCAAAACAATTCTGGCATTGATCGATCCCGAAACAAAGCCTTCTGATTTTGGGAAGCCAGGTCATATTTTCCCATTGCGTGCAAAGAAGGGTGGCGTGTTGAGAAGGGTTGGGCATACCGAAGCCGCCATTGATCTTGCACGACTGGCCGGCTTTGAAGCAGCCGGTGTTTTGGTTGAAATAATGAATGATGATGGGTCGATGGCGCGGTTGCCGGAGTTATTTGAGGTAGCAAAAAAATTTGATTTCAGGATCATCTCTATAAAAGATCTCATTGAATACAGGATAAAAAGAGATTCGCTGATAGAAGAAGTTGTAAGGGTTGAAATGCCGACGAAGTATGGCGATTTCAAATTGGTTGCATTTAAGGAAAAATATAGCAGCAATGAACACCTTGCACTGGTAAAAGGTGAATGGGAAAAAGATGAACCGGTGATGGTGAGGGTGCATTCATCATGTTTTACCGGTGATATTCTTGGATCATTACGATGCGATTGCGGCGAGCAATTGCATGCAGCGATGAAGATGGTAGAGAAAGAAGGCAAGGGCGCCATCCTTTACATGAACCAGGAAGGCCGGGGAATCGGCTTGTTGAATAAATTAAAAGCTTACCGGCTGCAGGAAGAAGGATTGGATACAGTTGAAGCAAATCTTCATCTGGGTTTTCAAATGGATCAAAGAGATTATGGAATCGGTGCACAGATCTTACGGCACCTCGGTATTACCAAACTGAAGCTGGTCAGCAACAATCCGAAAAAAAGAGTAGGGCTGATGGGCTATGGGCTTGAAATAGTTGAAAACGTTCCCATCGAGGTTACTTCCAATCCACATAACGAAAAATACCTTTTAACAAAAAGAGATAAGCTGGGGCACGAGATCATGCCCTACCGTTCCGGTTCGGACGCGGATGATGATGAATCCTGAGAAATTCTTCCGAATCCCCATTTTTCTCAATGGGATTTGGAATTTCTAATTTGATATTTGTCCTTAGTTACCTTCTTTTATAGAGCCATCTGCCGTGGGGGTCGGAACCAATTTCTTTTTACGTTTGAAGATATCGCCCAACCTGTTAAACTCTTTTCGGTATGTTAAGCTGGTTCCATATTTCCTTGACTTACCGGGGGTGGTAGCATTACCGGTTAACAGATCAACGTTCTCGCGATAGAAGATTGTAGCCCGTATGCTTCCACTTTTATTTATAAGAAATTCAGTGGTGAAGTTAGTAAGCAGATCGCTGCTCACCTGTGAAGTGGTTGCTGACTGGATGGGCACATCATAATTGCCTTCAAAAGTTATTACCACCCGGTTGTTAAATATTGTTTTACCAACAGAAAGATTCAGGTTTGTTCTGTCATAATTGAATGTGTTTGTTTCCCCAAAAGGATTGGGATTATAAAGCGAACCAGAAAAATTCACATACAAGCCTGGTATCTTAAGTTTGTTTGACAAAATATTATTAAGTACGTTATTGATCTGTGCTGATAGAAAATCAGAAATACTATTGACAAAAATATCGACACCAGATGATAAGCTTAACGACGAACCAGCCGTGGAAGGTGCGAAACTGTTGAATACAACAAGGAAAGCAACTTGCTTATTAAGTTCGTTTTCATTTTTCAGGATCTCATCAATAGTAAATGCCACTGTCGGATCAGTGTTCGCCAAACTTTCCGAAGGGAAATCAAGCGCAAAAGTGATCTCCGGTTTGAAAAGATCGCCTCTCATTTTTGCTATTACATAAACAAAATCCCTGAAGGAAGAAATATTGATGCCCGGAACATTGTTGTCAAACAAAGGAGTAAAATCTACTTTTTTGTCAGTTTTATAAACTGCTTCAATATTTACGATCGGGTGAAAAGGATCTCCTGTCCATTCAATATAATTATTGGCGGCCTTGTTTAATTCAAACGGTTTTTTAAAGAATGACTGAAAGCTGAAATTATACACACCATCATTGATGTCAAATCGACCACGCATGGTCATTTTTGTGGACGTGCCGGCGATGATCCGCAGGTTACCTTCTCCCCGGCCACGAATCTCATCATTCGTTAATTCATCTATTACCACTCTTACATTGACTTTGGGATTTCCTGTGATATCAACATCATAAGTAAGGTCCGTTTCATTATTTCTAAAAATAGAGTCAGTCAATTCTCTACCATATTTTCTTTCGATCAGGAAATCTGCAACGCCGCTCTCCTTACCTGTTGTATTTGGAATGGTGATATAAGAGCTGTCTTTTTCAGATGCTTTTCCAACGATCTTTATTCTCATATTTGATTGCGGTCCGGTCAATGAAAATGAACCGGTGCCCAGAGCATAACCATAGAAACTGCTATTGTCTTTTCTGGTGGTGTTTAATAGCAGCATAGGTTCATTATCAACTTCAGCTTTTATATTAAAAACCATGTTCCTCCAACCATTGTGCTTTAATACTCCGTCTGTCAGGGTTGCCGTATTATTAGTTACTGTATCGATTAATGTGAGCCTGCCGAGATCAAGCTCGTTTTCCTTAAACGTAATTTCCCCATCGCTCAATTTATAATAGCATTGCGTAAAAATCACCTTAAGCCCCGCATTTTCCAATTTCATTTTACCAATATACTTTGCATCTGGTCCCAGCCCGATGATCTTCAATGGCCCTGTAGCATAACCATCAAGGTTTGTAAAAAGATTACCAATAAAACGTTCAGCGATCTTTACAGGATATCTTTCAGGTTTGATGTTGATGACATCCTTTCCGTTTGTAGCAAGGTTTTTCAGGAAAAGATTAAGATCAAAATCAAGTTTCTGATCGGGGTTCACGGTTTTACCATTCGCGATTAGATTGCCGGTCTTATTATTATAAAATACATGAGCTTGTATCTGCCCGATGCTATCATTGTCAATTCGTAGCTGGTCTGTTTGAAGATCAGATGTTATATTAAAAGTTTTGGCCGGGTCTTCAATCGTTATATCGCCCGAAACAAGGCCATCGATCTTATTGGTTTTTACAAGAAATGTTGTTATGTCTCCTATATTAAAATTCTTTAAACCAACTTTAATATCATTCCAGTCGCCTGTGCCGGATGGTTCTGTTCTTATCCTGATCTCCTGGTTGCTTTCTTTCAAAACGATCTCGCCATGTGAAACCCTGTTCGATCGTAATTCCAATTCACCGTTTTCTTCAATAGCCCAACGTTTCCCATTCAATATAAAGTTTGACGTATCAAATTTTACCGCAAGTCCATCGTCAAATGTTCTTACCAGAGCATTGATCGATCCGCCGGAAATATTTTTGTTATCACTTTCTGTGATGAATTTCACATTCGTCGAATCATTTCTCGCCAGCAGATCGATCTGGGTAAATGGAAAGCTAAGGCTATCACTGACCTTTACATGATCAATGGTAGTAGTGACTGCAAGGTTTTGCAAAGTGCCTCTTCCTTTGATATTTACGTTCTGAAATTCGTATTGCTTATAACCGAAAGCAGGCACATAGGTGTCCAGTTCCAATTGGTTTTGCCTTGTATTCAGGCGGCCTGTTATTTCGCTATTATTAAACCCCTGTAATGTTGTATCAAACAGATTCAGCAGATCGGAGACATAATTTGTTTTAATGTTAAATGTGAACGCCTGGTCCCCAATTTTTCGCGGCGCTCTTATGTAAGCCGGGTAATATTTATTCAAAAAAAGTTTAAAAGTTTCCGGGAGATCTTTTAAGGAAAAATCGCCTGTAATATTTCCTTCTATTTCAGGCGACCGGACCGAGAGATATTTTGCGCCTTCAATGTATTCTGAGTTGATAACAAAGGAATCAAGCGGAATTGATCTGCCGTCTTTTGTTACCGTCGCATTGCGGATGCTCGCATTCCCCAGAAAGTTATCAATATTATCGCCGGTGAAATTAAAATCAAGCTTGCCTGCAAAAGAAATATCGTCTCTTAATATTTTTAACGACTTTAGATTCAATGTGTCCACATCAGCCAGGAAATTGAACCTTGGGACCTTGCTACTCAAATCGACAATGCCATGCAGCGATGCAACCGCATTGGTATCCTTAATAGAAAAGTCTCCGTTAAATATTTTGTTACGAAGTGACCCTTTTGCTTTTATGTTCTCGTAATGATAATTTCTATAAACAAGATGATCGATGTAGCCATCCATGTCTGCTGAAATTGAATTCCATTTAAGTCCTCTTCCTTTCACCTGCCCCTCAAATGAAATAGTTCCGATCTGGGGATTATTGACAAAGACACCCAGGTTAAAATTTTGTGATGCAATGTTTCCCGAATAGAACGGCTCTTTACCCTCCGGCAATTTCATATTAAGGTCACTGGTAATGGTGCCCAGATTAGTACGGATAGTGCCATACGTAACAAAGTCCTTAACGAAACCCGTAAAGCTTCCATTAAAGTCAAGGAAGGAAATACTTTGTAACCGGGGTGTGGTTATGTTCCGGATTCGGGGAATAAAAGTTACAGCATCCGTATAAGTTGTGCGAAAGCTGTTTGCCTTAAAATCAATGAATGTTTTATTGATATCAGGAAGGCCGGTCAAACTTATATCACCGTTCAGGTAAGTATTATTACCTGCCTGTATGGTCATTTCATTTCCAAAAATATCGTCAACGGTGCCCCTTGCAAGTCCGCTTATCTTAATTTTTTTATCCCATGCCTTTAGAGCAGGGGCAAAAAAAGCAATATCGTCGCTGTCAATTTCGGCATCTTCAAAACGGGCCTGCATTCTTATTTTGGTTATGAAGTCACTCATGTCACTGAAGTCTTCAAACTTCATACTGAAATAATCACGGATAATGCTATTGTTTGTTTTGATCTCCAGTTTATCGAATGACATTTCGTGCGGCGTAAGCTTTGCATCCGCCACCATTGATTTTACTTCAAAACCGCTTCTTTCTTTTGTGCTTAGCTCTAAAGAGGTTGTCAGCGTGTCCTTATTAAAGATCACATTTTTGAAACTGGCATTGATCGCAGCAAAGTCAATATTTCTTCCATCAAAAAAATCATTATAAGGTCCGCTGATCACTTTTATATTTTTAAAATCTCCATTACTGATATTTAATTGATCAATATGGATCGCCCAGCCGTCAGGATTCCATTTTAATGAAGTGTCTCCCAAAGAAGTCCCCTGGCCAATTTTTTGTTCATCGATAATTTCTTCATTTTCGTTTACGACCTTTTCTTTCTTAGGCCTGTTGCCGGCGTAATTTTTTATTAAAAAAACAGGATCAGAAAAATCAATGGATTTAATTTCTATCGTTTTATTGTTGAAGTTTATAATATCTGCATCCAGGTCCATTGAGGTCAGTTGAAATTGCATGTCCTCACCCCGCCACGCATCTTTTTTCAGGAATGACACGTTATTCAGCTTTACCCTTTTGAAATCAAGTTCTACGCCTTTCTTTGCTCCGCCGGACGAGCTGCCTCCGGAAAAATAATCAACGAGGTATTGATAATTCCAGACGGAGTCGGTACGATTCAAATGAATAACCGCATCTCCTAATTCTATGTAATGAAGTACAATCTTGTCTTTAAAGAAAAACCAATCAGTGATACGTACCTGCATTTTACCGGCTGAGAGTAAGGTGTCTTTTTGCTGGTCTTCGATCACAACGCCTTCAAGGTTCATTTTGTCAAAAAGTGAAAAGCTAACATGTTTAATACTGATCTTACTTTTCAGATCTTTTGATAACCTGTTTGTAACGGCCCTGGCGATTATGTTTTGACCCCAATCTGTATTAATAAAGATCGTGCCCGCAATAATAAAAAATAGCAGGATGACCACCACCCATTTTAGTATCTTCTTGAAGGTCTTCAAAAGCAGAGCTTTAGAATGTAAAAATAACCAATAGCCCCCGTAAGGCAAATTAAGGACCAAAGGTCAAATACCGTCCTGGTAAATGGCGAGAGGTAAATGTTAAATATGAGTACTTAAACCAACTGTAGCGTTAATTAGTGGCCTTCTTTTTCTTCAGGTACTTACCAATCGTAAGACCAGCCGCCCTATTGCCAATGCGTGGTCCACCGTCCGCATTGTTCATTGTGGTAAGGCTGTAGTTATAATAGCCATAAAAAAATAGACCCCCCTTTGCTTCATAACCAAATTGAAAGATTGCAGAAACCAGGTAATGCCCATAAGTGGCAAAGTCGAATTTCATCGCCCGGTCGACTGTTGTGTTCATATTTGTATTGAACTTTTCATTGCCAAAAAGGGCAAAATCCAATGACGGGCCGATACGAAAAAACAGGTGACCCGGTTCAATCTTGAAATCATGCTGTAATAAAAAGGCAAGCTCAATGGTATGAAATGCGGTATTATTGTCAATGGCTGATGAATCAGGCGGAAAAACGGGGCTGTCAAACTTCACATCATAGCCACGAAGATTATACATAATAGAAGGAGAAAAATTCAACCGACCTTCAAACGGAACTTTCATTTGGAATCCCAGGTTTACCCCAAACTTCAACGAGCTCTCCTGCTTTTTGTCATTTATCATGTAGCGCACATCCGTTATTTGCGGACTGGCGAATACACCATATTGGACCTGGCCGCGAACAGAGAGTGTCAGAAATAAGGTCAAAGCTGAGAACAAGAGTTTCATGGTCAGTTTTTTGCTGATTAAGATTAACGCCGGTTTTCAGAAAGGATTTTGCCCGAAAGAAATGGTGACAGGCTGGACTTAAAGGGTCGTAAAAATAGAAATTAAATCCGGGCAGTCAAATAGTCCGTACAAAAAAGACGAAAGATGTTTTAATGGATTGAATAGCAATATAACATAGAATATTTTAATACTTTTTAGCAGGGTCTTTTAACTGGTCGCCGGTATTATACTGTTGTGACTGCCCTTTTGGTATTGATAAGTTTTTCCATTCCTTATCCTTTATCATTCTGCCGATATAAACGATCTGTCCAATATGATAAGGATAGTGCGCCAACTGCCGGTTGATAGCATCCACAACAGTCAGGGGTTCTTTACGAATGTAAATGATGGTCATCATGTCATTTTCTGTTAATGCTTCCAACGCATCAAAACAACATTGCCAGCCATTATTCCAAAGATCGATCACTTGTTGTTTTGAGTAGTTATGAATTTCAAACTCATCATCACGCTGCCGCCATTCTTTTTCTCCATCTTCCGTTAAAAAATTGGTGAAACGGCTTAACATGTTGCCGGTTAAATGCTGAACAATGATTGCAATACTGTTTGATTCTGATGTTGGTAAATAATGAAGCTGCTTTTCATCGAGCTGTTCAAAGGTTTTTTCACCAAGCTCTTTGTAATACTTCATTCTTTTAACCACTGTAGACAGATATTCCTTTCCCAGACTCATTATTAATTCTTAATTATTAATTCTTAATTATTAATTATTAATTTGTTCACCATCCTTCTGCCGAATCATCCCCCCGATTGTCGGCAACGGCTTCAAACTTGTTATTGGGTAAAACTTTGATCACTTCAGTTCTTCCTATGCCGCTTCTCTTATCGATTTTATATCCCATCGCTTCCAATGCTGTCCTTGTATCATCCGGGAAGCCTTTTTCAAGATCCACTGTATCCGGCAACCATTGATGATGAAATTTAGGTTTCCAAACGGCATCTTCTGTACTCATGTTGAAATCAATGATGTTAACAATGGTTTGAAAAACCGACGTGCAAATTGTCGTTCCGCCCGGCGTGCCCACCACTAAATATGGCATGTCATCCTTTAATACAAGGGTTGGGGTCATGGAACTCAGCATCCGCTTGCCCGGCGTTATTGCATTTGCTTCGCCACCAATGGCACCATACATGTTCGGTACGCCGGGTTTTACACTGAAATCGTCCATTTCATCATTTAAAAGAAATCCGGCAGCGCCAACTACTGTTTTACTTCCATAAGAATTATTCAGTGTCGTGGTTACCGCAACTGCGTTTCCTTCTTTATCTATCACGCTTAAATGCGTTGTCTCTTCGCTTTCCATTGCAGGAATTTCACCGGGTTTTACCTGCCCGCTGTTGCTTGCCTTGCCTGGGACAAAATCAGCCATTCTTTCTTTCAAATATTTCTCGCTGGTGATTTTTGAAACAGGCACTTTATAAAAATCAGCATCCCCCATAAATTGAGCCCTGTCGGCATAAGCTCTTCTTTCAGCTTCTACCATTAACTGAACAGCTTCAGGTGAATGAAAACCATATGAAGAAATAGGTTTGTCCTCAATCATCTTCAACATTTGATTTAGTAAAACTCCACCGCTGCTTGGCATTGGCATGCTAACTATTTTATATCCCCTATAATCAAAAACGTGCGGTTGTCTTGATGCAGCTTTGTAATTTTTCAGATCTTCCAATGTAATGATCCCATTCCCTCTTTTCATTTCTTCAACGATCAACCGTGCAGTTTCTCCTTCATAAAATCCCTTAGCTCCATCTTTTTTAATTCGCTTTAACGTCTCAGCAAGGTCTTTTTGAATTAGAGTATCACCACCTTTCCATGCAACATTTTTGACAAACGCAGGTGTCTGCGTGGAGTATTTTAGAAATTCATTTTTCAAGCCATTAAAAGCTCTTGCATCCCTTTCGGTAATTGCAAATCCTTTTGCTGCAAGATCGATTGCGGGTTGTATTAATTTGTCAAATGAGAGCTTTGCATATTTACTTGATTCAAATAATCCTGACACGGTTCCGGGCACTCCTGCTGAAAGATGACCGTACTGACTTAAATGCAATTGTGGATGGCCCGCCGGGTCAAGATACATATCGCGATGTGCATTACCAGGAGCTTTTTCCCTGTAATCGATGGCCACTAAATTCCCATTTTTTAATCTGGCCACCATAAAGCCTCCGCCACCAAGGTTGCCGGCATTTGGATAAACAACTGCCAGTGCTAACTGGGTGGCAATGGCCGCGTCAACAGCGTTGCCGCCCATTTTTAAAATGGCCAAACCAACTTTACTCGCCAGCGGATGTGCCGATACAACAGCCCCATTTTCACAAATAATTTTTTTCTGACTCTCATATTTATATTGATCGACAAGAACAGTACCTTTCTTTGCCGGCGAACAGGAAAATTCAAATGATAGCGGAAGAAGAAATAAGAAAAATATTTTTTTCATCGCGGATGACTTTCTTTACACAAGGTAAATAGATCCCGGTTTTTTATCTTAAAATTTTTATCTTTATTTTACTCACGATAATATTCATTGAAACCTGGTTTTGTCCGATTATCCTGCATTCTTAACCCAACATAAACTGCATATGATTAAACTTAACACCGCTTTTAAAAGTTTTGGATTTTTGTTGGTTTATTGTTTCATTACGGCGAGTTCGATCGCTCAAATTTCCTCCCTGCGTGGCTCCGTAAGAGATGCAAATGGATTACCAATGGCTGGGGCGTCAGTGATTTTAGAGGGAACAAAAAAAGGAACGGTGTCGGATGCAAGCGGTAACTATGAATTAAAAGTTTCGCCCGGTACTTACACTTTGGTAATAAGCTATGTTGGTGTCGTTACTCAACGCAAACAAGTAACGGTAGCGGCAGGAGCGGTATCTGAAAATAATTTTGATATGCAAAACTCCGGCGATCTCAACAGGGTGATCGTTGTGGGCTCGCGTTCTTCTATTTCGAGATCGAGGACACAAACACCGGTCCCGGTGGATGTGATAACGAACCGTGAATTGAATCTCACCGGCCAGGTGGAGCCAACACAAATGATAAATTTCGTTGCCCCTTCCTATAATTCGAGCCGGCAAACAGTTGCTGATGGTACTGACCATATTGATCCGGCAACACTTCGCGGACTTGGGCCGGACCAGGCACTCGTATTGGTAGACGGAAAAAGAAGATATAATACTGCCTTATTAAATGTTAACGGAACAATCGGCCGCGGTTCCGTTGGCACAGATCTTAATTCGATCCCTTCATCAGCGATTGATAGAGTGGAAGTGCTTCGCGACGGCGCATCCTCGCAATATGGCTCCGATGCGATCGGCGGGGTGATAAATATTGTGATGAAGAAAAATACAACGGGTACTACATTGTATACACACCTGGGACAACAATATGAAGGCGATGGAGCAGTGAAACAATTCGGAATTAATAAAGGAATGAACCTGGGTACGAAAGGTGGATATTTTAATGTATCCGGCGAGATCCGGCATCGTGATCCAACAAACCGTTCCGGTGATTATACCGGAACGGTGTATACAAATGACGTTGCGCTGGATGAACAGTTAATTACCCAAAATGGATTTAGCCGAAAAAATAATATGCATATTGGCAATTCCAGGATTCACAATTACGGGGCGTTTGTAAATATGGGTTATCCTTTTAAAAAAGATCTGCAATTCCTTTTATCTGCCGGTTATAACTACCGCGATGGAAAAGCAGCCGGTTTTTATCGCTATCCAAAGCAATCATCACAAGTGATCATCGAACTTTATCCGAATGGATTTCTTCCCGAGATCAATTCCATCATCAGGGATAGATATTTGACGCTTGGTTTCGAAGGCAAGGTTGCCGGAACCTGGAATTGGGATTTGAGCCAGGCATTGGGAGGCAATTCGTTTCGTTTTGACGTTACTAACTCAAACAATGCGTCACAATATGCATTAAAAGAAACCGCCCCAACAGATTTTTATGCAGGTAAACTTTTATTCAGCCAATACACAACTAACGCCAATATCTCAAGAGACTTTGGGCCGAAGATGGGGTTGAAGTCATTCAATTTTGCTGCCGGTGCCGAATTCCGTAGTGATAATTATTCTATAGAAGTAGGCGAAGAAGCATCCTATCTGAATTATGATCCTGCTTCTGGTAAAGTCGGGGGTGCACAGGTGTTCCCGGGTTTTCAACCAGCCAATGCAGTGGATGAAAGAAGAACCGTGTTTGGCGGCTATATAGACATTGAAACAGATATTAATGAAAAACTTCTTTTAAATGGCGCCGGACGCTATGAACATTACTCAGATTATGGGTCGAGCTTTGCCGGTAAATTTGCGGTTCGGTACCAGTTATTTGAACAACTTGGAATTCGTGGTGCATTTAGTAATGGCTTCAGGGCCCCCTCCATTCATCAACGTTTTTTTAGTGCGATCAGTACTGTATTTATCCAAACAAGTTCGGGATTGCAACCCTTTCAACAAGGGACATTTCGCAATAATAGTCTGGTAGCGCAGGCATTTGGAATTCCCAGTCTTGATGCAGAAACCTCCACCAACTATAGCATCGGCCTGACAAGCAGACTTGCAAACAATAAATTAAGCATTACGGTTGATGGGTATCTGATCGACATTGATAACCGGATCGTGCTAAGCTCTTCGTTTCGCAGGTTCAATGCACCCGAGGCTCCTGCTGTAGATCAAATACTTGATCAGTATCCTGAGCTGGATGATGTAAGCGCCGTTATTTTTTTTACAAATGCAATTGACACAAGAACACAAGGGGTTGATGTGGTAATGTCTTTTGTAGATAAACTTGGGAACGGCCAATTTTCATTAACGGGTGCCGCTAACTTCAATAAAACAAGGGTACAGGGGGAAGCGGATGTGAGCACTATTACTGATCCTGCATTGCAGGCGCGTTTATTTGCCCGTGATGAAGAAGGGCGTATTGAGGAAGCACAACCACGGCATAAGATATCGATCAATTTTAATTACAGGGTTTCTAAATGGACGTTCAACGTTCGCAGTACCCGTTTTGGCAAAGTTGTGACGAGAGATCCCGGCAACCCGGCGTTGGATGAATTTTTTAGCGCAAAAACTGTGACCGACGCAAGTATGACTTATAAGTTGAAAAATTTTGCAAATATTACCATCGGCGCAAATAATATCGGTAATACTTATCCTGATAAACTGAAGAACTTTATAAATACGTCAGAAGGCCGTTTTGTCTATAGCCGGAATGCGACACAGTTTGGTTTTAATGGTGGCTATTATTATACATCATTAATTTTCGAACTTCACAATCTTAAGTTCAATACGAAGGAAAAAGCAGCTAAGGCAGCACCGACTGTGCCAATGATGGAAGTGCAGCAATAGAGATAAACTAATAATCGGTCATCGAAAGTCAGGAGTCTCCTGGTTTCGGAGACTTTTTATTTGACATGTTAATTGCCTTCTCTTTCATAAATTGCCCTTTCAAATCATACTCATGTACAAAAGAATCTTGTTGGGATTTGCATTATTCATAGTTGTTTTTTCGAATGCGCAATTAAAATCGCCGGATGAATTTTTGGGATATAAGATCGGAACCCGGTACACACCCCATTGGAAGATCGTTAACTATTTTCAGCATGTTGCTGCGAATGCTGCCGCGAATGTAAAGTTGGAACAATACGGACATACGTTTGAAGGGAGACCCTTGTTATTATCTTTTATCTCTGCTGCGGATAATATCAGCAAGCTTGAACAAATAAGAATAAATAATCTTCGTGTGGCCAATATTTCAAAGGATCGTGCTGCGCCGGTCGAGGAAGGTGCTCCGGCAATTGTCTGGTTAAGCTATAATGTGCATGGTAACGAAACGTCTTCATCCGAAGCAGCGATGTTGACGATATGGGCTTTAATTGATCCATCGAATGAAAAAACAAAAGAGTGGTTAAAGAATACAGTTGTTATTATAGATCCTTGTATCAATCCCGATGGCAGAGACCGGTATGTAAACTGGTTCAACTCTGTTGTTGGCAAAAATATGAATCCATCGCTGAGTGCCAGGGAACATCGTGAACCATGGCCTGGTGGCAGGACCAATCATTACAATTTTGATCTGAACCGTGATTGGGGCTGGCAGACTCAGATCGAAAGCCAGCAAAGAATGAAAGTGTACAATCAATGGATGCCGCATGTGCATGTTGACTTTCATGAACAGGGGATCAATAATCCCTACTATTTTGCTCCTGCTGCCCAGCCTTTTCATGAAGTGATCACCCAATGGCAAAGAGATTTCCAGGTCGCGATCGGGAAAAATCATGCAAAATATTTTGATGCAAATGGTTGGTTGTATTTTACCAAAGAAGTATTTGACCTTTTTTATCCAAGTTATGGCGATACCTATCCTGTATTCAATGGTGCCATCGGGATGACTTATGAACAAGGCGGAGGTCCTGCGGGAGGCCTGGGTGTGATAACTGATGAGGGAGATACGTTGACATTACTGGACCGGGCCACCCATCATTATACAACCGGTTTAAGTACGATTGAAGTGTCATCTCTAAACGCTTCAAAACTGGTAAAGGAATTCAGAAAGTATTTTAATGAGGCAGTTATTAACGGTATAGGAGAGTATAAAACTTACGTCATTAAGAATTCCACTGCAGACAGAGAAAGGATCAATACTTTAACCGCCTTGCTTGATAAAAATGGGATTCAATATGAATTTGCCGCTGGTGGTTCGAAAGGTACATTTACCGGATACAATTATTTCCTTGGTAAAGATGAGCCATTCACCCTGGAAGGTGGTGATCTTATGATCCATTCCCAGCAGTCAAAATCAGCTTTTATAAAAGTTGTATTTGAGCCTAAAAGTAAACTCGTGGATTCAAACACTTATGATATAACAGCATGGTCTTTGCCTTATGTTTACGGATTAAAGACATTTGGTTCTAAAACCAAACTACAATCGTCAGCAGGTGCCAGCACTGCAGCAATTACAAATAATGTAAGTGACGCTTATGGTTATGTGATCGGGTGGCACGGTGTGCAAAGCGCAAAAACGCTGGCCGCTTTAATGAAGCAGGGTGTAAAAGTTCGGTATTCGGAAGCTCCTTTTGAAATTGGTACCCAGCAATTCAACAGGGGCTCATTGATCATCATTAAAAAAGGAAATGAAAGATTTGGTAATACACTTCCCTCTATTATTAACCAGGCATGCAATGCAAACAATGTAAAGGCCAGCGTCATTTCAACCGGATTTGTTGATAAGGGATTTGATTTTGGCAGCAGCAAAATACATTTCATGAAAGCTCCCCGTATTGCTTTATTAACTGGTGAAGGAGTGGCTTCGGTTTCAGCAGGTGAAATATGGAATTTCTTTGAGCAGTCAATTGATTATCCACTAACGCTGGTGAATGCAAATGATTTTGCAAGAATTAACTGGAGTGAATTTGATGTAATTATTTTGCCCTCCGGTAATTATCGTTTCTTAACTGAGAAAGTTACGGCGGATCAACTAAAAGATTGGATAAATAAAGGTGGAAAATTGATCGCATTGGAAGCAGCTGTTGCGCAATTAGCGAGAACCGACTGGTCGATCAAATCCAAAAAGACAGACGATCCCACCGATAAAAAAGATCCTTATGCATCCTTACAGGTTTATGAAGAAAGAGAAAGAGAATCTATCAGGTCAAATATCCCCGGTTCCATTTTTAAGGTGCAGCTTGACAACACGCATCCCCTGGCATTTGGCTATCCAAATTTTTATTATACGCTAAAACAGGATGACGCAGTGTATGAATTCATCAAATCGGGTGGATGGAATGTTGGCGTGCTTAAAAAAGATAGCCAGGTATCGGGTTTTGTGGGGGCTGCACTTAAAGACAAATTGAATGATGCGTTGGTTTTTGGTGTGCAGGACATGGGTAGCGGAAAGATTGTCTATCTCGCCGACAACGTTATGTTCCGTAATTTTTGGGAAAATGGAAAATTGTTGTTTTGTAACGCAATATTTATGGTAGGCCAATAAGTTTCAGGAGCCTTTATCGGAATTTTGAGTTAAACTAAAGAAAAGGCTGTAAAAGATGTACTACCGGCATAATCACTTTGTAAACAAGACTTATATTCGCTGAATAAATTTGCCGGATGAAGAAAATTTACGGTCTCATTTTTACAGCCCTTTTCTCTGCAGGCATCTTCGCGCAATCACCCCAATCATGGACCTCTGCGGATATTTACCTGGGCATTAAGAAACTGAATGTGCTTGGATCTGTCCTGTATGTTGCGGCGCACCCGGATGATGAGAACACAAGATTGATCGCTTATTTGTCAAAGGATAAATTATACCGTACGGGCTATTTGTCAATGACAAGAGGAGATGGAGGACAAAACCTGATCGGTGACGAGCAGGGAATCGATCTTGGATTGATAAGAACACAGGAGTTGTTAGCGGCACGAAGGATTGATGGAGGCGAACAATTTTTTACCCGTGCATTTGACTTTGGGTATTCAAAAAGTCCGGCAGAGACTTTTACAAAATGGGATAAAGAAAAAATTCTGAGTGATGTTGTTTGGGTGATTAGAAAATTCCAGCCAGATGTCATCATTACGAGATTTCCCACCACAGGGGAAGGCGGCCACGGACATCATACTGCTTCAGCAATTTTGGCGAACGAAGCATTTAGTGCCGCAGCCGACCCGACGAAATTTGTAGAACAGTTAAAATATGTTCAGGCCTGGCAGGTAAAAAGAGTTCTTTGGAACACATTCAATTTTGGAAATACAAATACCCAGCGGGACGATCAGTATAAATTAGATGTTGGAGGCTATAATCCATTGCTTGGAAAAAGTTATGGCGAGATCGCCGCAGAAAGTCGTAGTCAACATAAAAGCCAGGGATTTGGTGTGCCGGCTGGCCGGGGAGAAGCTTTAGAGTATTTTACTGCAATAAAAGGCGAACAACCAAAAAATGATCTGTTAGAAGGGATAGACATCACCTGGAAAAAAGTCATGGGTGGGGAGGCGATTGAAAAAATGGTGCAGGATCTTTCTGCCTCATTTGATTTTTTACATCCGGAAAATTCTGTGAAAGGGTTAGTGCAGTTATACAAGGCACTGAATGCAATGCCGGTCGGTTATTGGAGAAATAAGAAATTGGAGGAAACAAAACACCTGATCGAACAATGCAGCGGCTTATGGATAGATGTCTTTGCATCGGAACAATTTGCTGTGCAAACTGATTCGATCCGTCTCAATTTTCAATTCAATAACAGGTTGGGAGTAAATGCTGTGATCAAAGGTTTTACTGTAGACGGTTTTGATTCAATAATGGGACAGCAATTAACCAGGAACCGGAATATCAATTTTGCTAAAACAATTTTTGTTCCCGCTTCAAAACCCCTGACACAACCTTATTGGCTGGAAGCAAAAATGGAAACCGGTTATTTTAATGTGACAGATCATACTAAGATTGGTATTCCTGATATTGAACCAGCTTATGTGCTTACAGTAAGAATGAATATTGAAGGCGAAGACCTGGATTTTTCAAGAGCCGTTAAGTATAAATTCACTGACCCTGTCAGAGGTGAATTGTATTGGCCGCTTGTAGTGGCTCCACCGGTTCTTGTTACTCCTTCCGAGGACCTGAAGATCATAATGAATGGCAATGATAAAGCCGCTGGCGCGATTTCAATAAAAGGGTTAAAAAGAAACTATACCGGAAAAATTGTTACGCTTTCTGAAGGCAATATGAATCCGGTGACTAATTTTTCATTTCCATCTCAAAAGATACGTGTTAATGCTAAAGGGCAGTCACTAAGCCTTGATTATAACGGAAACAATATTAAAGAGTCTTCCAATGTATTGTTTGGCGTTACCGATACGTCAGGCAATAATCTGATTAAAAGCGACAAGCATGAAATAAAATACGATCACATTCCTGCCATTAATTACTTCCACGATGCGATTGTAACGCTGAGGGTTGTGAACGTGGTCACGTATGGAAAAAGGATCGGGTATATAGTCGGAGCAGGAGACAAGGTGCCGGAAGCGCTGGAACAAATGGGATTTGAAGTGAACCGGCTAAACCTGAAAGAAATTGCAAAGAATCCATTGGACAAATTCGATGCGATCATTGTTGGCGTAAGAGCTTACAATACGCTTGACTGGATCGGTAGTTATTACGATAAACTCATGAAGTATGTTGAGAATGGCGGTAATCTTATCGTGCAATACAATACCAGCAACTTTATCAGTAATGTAAGATCTAAAATGGGCCCGTATGATTTTACGATATCCCGCAACAGGGTCACCGATGAAAATTCACCGGTTACATTTCTCAAACCGGAACACCCGGTGTTGAATTTCCCTAATAAAATAAACCAGGATGATTTTAAAGGATGGATACAGGAGAGAAGTATCTACGATGCGATCGATACAACAGGAAAGTTTGAAAAGATACTTGCTATGAACGACCCGGGCGAAAAACCTGATGATGGGAGTTTAATAATCGCAAAGCACGGCCGCGGATATTTTACATACACCGGGCTTGTATTTTTCAGGGAATTGCCTGCTGGTGTACCAGGTGCTTATCGTTTAATGGCAAATCTCATTGCACTAAATCAGAAAAAGGCATTTTGATGGCAAGACAAGGGGATGACACCAGAAGAACAATGGCTGTAATATTGACCGTTGTAATTGGGCTCGTTCTTGGATTCTTAATCAAAAGAGTCACCGTTGGGTTGTTAATTGGCCTTGCATTGGGACTTTTACTTTCAGGACTGTTGAGAAAAAAATAACTTCAAATAAATAACTGAGCATGCAGGACGGCAATGATAAAATACCCTTATTCAGGACATGGGGTCAATGGTATTTTTTTGTTATTGCATTTCTTATACTGCTTATCATCTTGTTTAGTTTATTTACCAACCTCTTTTCATGAGCCAACTGGATTGGATAATACTTGCCGTTACACTGATCGGAATAATTGCTTATGGTTTATATAAAAGCCGCACCACCCATAACCTGGATGGTTATATACTTGCCAACAGAAGTTTACCATGGGGATTGGTATTGTTAAGTATTATGGGCACGCAGGCAAGTGCGATCACCTTTGTTTCTGCTCCGGGACAGGCATATACAGATGGAATGAGGTTTGTCCAGTATTATTTCGGCTTACCGATCGCCATGGTGGTCATTTGTATGTTCTTCGTCCCGATTTTTAGAAAACTGAAAGTTTATACGGCTTACGAGTTCCTGGAGAATAGATTTGATGGCAAGACCAGGACACTTACCTCCTTCCTATTTTTATTACAAAGAGGAGTATCCACAGGCATCAGCGTATTTGCGCCATCTATAATTCTTTCATCGTTATTGGGCTGGAACATCTACTGGACCAATTTATTCATGGGCGGTTTGCTGATCATCTATACACTGAGCGGCGGTGCCAAAGCAGTCGCTTATACACAGCAACTTCAACTCATCGTCATTTTTGCGGGCATGTTTTTGGCCGCTTACATGGTGGTGCACATGTTGCCGAAAGGTGTTGGTTTTATTGATTCTTTAGAAGTCAGCGGTAAGCTTGGAAGGTTAAATGTCATCACAACGGGTTTTGAAAAAGGAAATGGTTTTGATTGGGGAGACAAATACAATTTATGGAGTGGGATCATTGGCGGGTTCTTTCTTGCCCTTGCTTATTTTGGAACGGATCAAAGCCAGGTAGGCCGTTATCTTACCGCAAAATCATTAACGGAAAGCCGTATGGGTTTGTTGATGAATGGTCTTGTAAAAGTGCCAATGCAATTTGCTATTCTTTTGATAGGGGCCTTAGTTTTTACTTTTTATCAATTCAATAATGCCCCATTATTTTTCAATCAAACACAGGTAAATAAGCTGGAACATACGGCCCACAAAGATTCACTGCTTATTGCGCAAAAGGCCTACAAAGATCTGTCTGAACAAAAGAAATCGACAGTTACCCTCTTTGCAAATGCGGAAAATAAGGAAGAAAAAGCTAATAAAGCGGTGGAACTGAGCCAGCTTCAGCACCAATCTGACAGTATTCGCAGGCAAGTAAGGACCTGGATGCAGGCCGAAAAAATTGAGGGAGATACAAGTGATACCAATTATATTTTTCTACGTTTTGTGGTAGATAACCTTCCGAAAGGAATGGTGGGTCTATTGATCGCTATAATTTTCCTGGCATCATGGGGTAGTATTGCAGCCGCCATTAATTCTCTTGCATCGAGCACGATGGTAGATTTTCACAGGCGATTTACAAAGAAAGATATCAGTAATGAGGAAGAATACAGGATGTCTAAATGGTATACGCTATTATGGGGTATCTTTTGTGTGATCGTCGCCATGTATTCATATAATGTCGGGAACAGCCTTATTGAAACTGTCAATGAACTAGGGTCGATTTTTTACGGACCGGTGCTCGGCGTGTTTCTTATTGCATTGTTCCTTAGAAATATCACAAGCGGATCAGCCGTTTTTTATGCGACCGTGTTAACGCAGCTGATGATCTTTGCAATTTATATACCTGCGAAATTGAAATTGATAGAAATGGGGTTTCTTTGGTTAAATCCGATCGGTGCTTTCGGCGTTGTTATTTTTGCTCTTTTATTGCAACCCATAATGGTAAAAAGAAAAATCCCGCAATAAAGCGGGACTTTAAATAATTCCTCAAAAAGATATTACTTCATTTCTTTCTGCAACTTCTCATTCAAGGCAACATAATCCTCATTCTTTGCTTTTTTTGCGATCTCAATTGATTTATTTGAAGTAGCCAAAGCATCAGATTTTTT